>JADFZP010000600.1 GCA_015232485.1 Alphaproteobacteria bacterium | reverse complement strand
GCCATTGCTCTCGCCCATGGCGTTCCAACCATGGGTCTGTTGAGCAAGGGGGTTGCTGCCGTTGGCGACGTCATTTTGGGCAACGGTGACGCGGAGGACATCGAGTCCGCGCACGAGTTGGCAAAAAAGCTCGGGGAGCGAACGAACGGATTGCTCAAGGCCGAAAGGAAAAAAACCCCGCCCGAGGAAATTACCGCTTTCCGGGAAGAATTTGAGGACGTTCTCCGCAGTCTCAAGAAGACCCTGGTGGTGTTTGTTGACAATCTCGACCGCTGCTTGCCGCCGCAAACAATCCACACGCTTGAGGCGCTGCGCCTATTCCTGTTCATGGGCCAAACCGCCTTCGTCGTTGCCGCCGACGAGGATATGGTTCGGCATTCGGTTTCCACGTTTTTCAACAGTCTGGACAATAGGCACGTAACAGATTACTTGGATAAGCTTATCCAGGTGCCGGTGCGCGTTCCAACGGTCGGCGTGCAGGAGACGCGCGCCTACCTATTCATGTTGTTCGCCTCCGCTGACCCCTGCGTACGGCCCGAGAAGCTGGAGGCCTTGCGAGCCCGGCTAGAAGACAACCTGCGAAAGGCGTGGGAAGAGGAACCAATCAGCATTGAGGCTGCGCTTGGAGAGCTTGGCCCAATGTCGACCGACCTGGCTCTAGCCTTCGGCACCGCCGACCGCATGGCGCCGATGCTGGTGAACGCCGACCAAGTCCGCGGCAATCCCCGCATCGTGAAGCGCATGCTGAACGTCGTGCGCATGCGCGCGAAGATAGCCAAGCGCCGTTCGATGCCGGTAGACGAGGCGCTCATCGCCAAGCTGGCACTGCCAGGACTATATGGTCGGGGCGCGATCGAAACTATTCCCGCTGCGTCATTCTGAGGCCGAGGCGCCGCAGCTTCTCCCATAGGGTCTTCCGTGTGATCCCCAGCGCTTCCGCCGTGCGCGTCATGTGGCCGTCGTGCCGCTCAAGGGCGAGCAGCAGGTAGTCCCGTTCGCAGGTCATCAGATATTCGGCGAGGGATTCGGATGTCGGGGGCGTGTCGTGCGGGTCGTCCAGCGTCGAGCCGAAGAACGCCTCGATGTCCAGCAACGGGCCGCGCGCCAGGATGCATGCCCGCTCGACCGCGCAACGCAGTTCCCGGATGTTGCCGGGCCATGCGTAGCTCATCAGCGCTTGCTCGGTTCGCGGGTCCAGGCGCCGCGCTTCGCTGGGATTCGCCCGGTTGAACTCGCCCAGGAATTTCCTGACGAACCACCGGATGTCGTCCAGGCGCTCCCGCAGGGGCGGGATGTGCATGTGGATGACGTCAATGCGATAGTACAGATCCTCGCGGAACTGGCCACTGGCGACCATCGCCTTGATGTCGCGGTGGGTGGCGCATACCAGGCGGAAATCGGATGGGACCAGCGTTTCGCCGCCCACTCGAACGAACCGCCGCTCCTGCAGGGCGCGCAGCAACTTCGCCTGCATCAGGAGCGGCATTTCGCCGATCTCGTCGAGAAGCAGCGTCCCGCCGTTGGCCTGTTCCAGATAGCCGCGCTTGGTCTTCGTGGCGCCGGTGAAGGCGCCGCGCTCATATCCGAACAACTCGGATTCGATCAGCGTTTCGGGAATCGATGCGCAATTGACCGCCACGAAGGGCGCCGCGCCGCTGGTGGCGTGCCGATGGAACAACAGCGCGACGTGCTCCTTGCCCGCCCCCGATTCGCCGGTGATCAGCAGGGTGGGGGCGTGGCGCGCCAGCCTGGGCAGGGACTCCGCCATGCGACGCATGACCGCCGAGACGCCCAGCGTGTCGTCCGACCCGTCGCCCGCGCCGTACTCCATCGCCAGGCTGCGCACCCTCTGCACCAGGACATCGACATCGAACGGTTTGGTGACGTAGTCGGCGGCCCCGGCCTTCACCAGCGCGACGGCGCGGTCGATGGTGCCGTAGGCCGTCATGAACAGGAACGGTGGCGGGTTCGGATGCGTGCGCGTCAGTTCCAGGAAAAGGTCGCCGCCATCGCGGTCGGGCAGGCGGATGTCGCTGACCACGACTCCGAAGCCGCGCGCGCCGGCCAAGGCGGCCAGGGCTTCCGCACCGCTGCGGCACCAAGTCACGTCGAAGCCTTCGAAGCAAAGTAGATGATGGAGGGATTCCCCCATGATCTCGTCATCCTCGATCAGGCAAACTCGGGGCGGGTTCTTCGAGGAGCTGGTCATGAGCGATCCCAATGCTGAAGGTCGTCCATCCGGGGCGGCTTTCCACCGATATCGTTCCCTTTAGTTGCTGGACGATTTGATAGACGATCCAAAGGCCGAGGCCATTCCCCTTGGCGCGGCCCGTGACGAAAGGCTCGAACACGTAGTCGATCTGGTCTTCGGGTATGTGAGCGCCGTCATTGCCCACGGTGAGGCGGAGCCATCCCCCGCCGTCCGAGGCGGCGAGCACGACCCGTCCACCCTCGGCCGACGCGGCGATCGCGTTGAGCAGCAGATTGAGCAAGATCTGAC
>JADFZP010000599.1 GCA_015232485.1 Alphaproteobacteria bacterium | reverse complement strand
GCCAGCGCCACCGCCACGCCCAGCCCGACCAGCCCCGCCGCCGCCAGGGCCAGCAGCAGGACGGTGGCCGGGGCCGCCAGCAGCAGGATGGGCGGCAACAGCTTTTTGGCGGGAACGCGACCGGTATTCATGGCGTTGGTCTAGTCCATCATCGCGCGCCGGCGCCAATGACGGTTTCGTGTCACCGCAGCGCGTCGTGGCAGGCCACCACCGCCAGATTGACGATGTCCGAAACGGTGGCGTCCATCGGCGTGATCTGCACCGGCTTCGACAGGCCCATCAGCACCGGACCGATGACCGTGCCGCCGCCCAGCTTCTGCAACAGCTTCGACGCGATATTGGCCGAATACAGGCCGGGCATCACCAGCACATTGGCGGGACCGGACAGGCGGCAGAAGGGGTAAAGCTTCAACAGCTCGGGGTCCAGCGCCACGTCGGCGGCCATCTCGCCGTCATATTCGAAATCGGCGCCGCGTTGATCCAGGATGGCGGCGGCCTCGCGCACCCGCTCGCCCTTGCCGCTGCTGGCCGGATTGCCGAAATTCGAATAGCTGAGCAGCGCGACGCGCGGCTCGTGGCCCATCTGGCGCGCCTTGTGGGCGGTCTGGCTGGCGATGTCGGCGATCTGGGCCGGCGTCGGCGTCTCGGTCACCGTGGTGTCGGCGATGAACACGGTGCGCCCGCGCGACAGCAGGATGGTCAGGCCGAACACCAGCTCGCCGGGGCTGGGGTCGATGACCCGCAGAACCTCGTCGAAGGTGGTGTAGTAGTTGCGGGTCAGGCCGGTGATCATGGCGTCGGCGTCGCCGCACGCCACCATCAGGGCGGCGAACACGTTGCGCTCCTGGTTCACCAGACGCTGGGCGTCGCGGTACAAGAGGCCCTTGCGCTGCAACCGGGCATACAGCATGTCCGTATAGCGCTGGTTGTTGGCGCTCAGTTTGGCGTTGTGGATCTCAAGCGTCTCGCCGTGCAGGCCGGCGGCGCGGATGGTCTCGGCGATGCGGTCCTCGCGGCCGATCAGCACCGGGGTGCCGTAACCGGCGTTGCGGAACGACAGCGCGGCGCGGATGGTCTTCTCCTCCTCGCCCTCGGCGAACACCACGCGCTGGGGCTGGGCGCGCACCTTCTCGAAGATGCCCTGCATGCTGGCGACGGTCAGGTCCAGGCGGGCCGACAGCTCGCGGCGATAGCCCTCCATGTCGACGATCGGCTTGCGCGCCACGCCGGTCTCCATGGCGGCCTGCGCCACGGCGGTGGGGATCGCCGAGATCAGCCGCGGGTCGAAGGGCACCGGGATGATGTATTCGGGGCCATAGCGCAGCCGGCGGCCGGCATAGGCGGCGTCGACCTCGTCGGGCACGTCCTCGCGCGCCAGGGCGGCCAGGGCGCGGGCGGCGGCGATCTTCATCGCCTCGTTGATGGTCGAGGCGCGCACGTCCAAGGCGCCCCGGAAGATGTAGGGGAAGCCCAGCACGTTGTTGATCTGGTTGACGTAATCCGAGCGCCCCGTCGCCACGATGGCGTCGTTGCGCACCAGCTTGACCTCCTCGGGGGTGATCTCGGGGTCGGGATTGGCCATCGCGAAGATGATCGGCCGCTTGGCCATCGCCTCGACCATGCCGGGCGTCACGGCGCCCTTGACCGACAGGCCCAAGAAGACGTCGGCGCCGATCATCGCCTCTTCCAGGCTGCGCGCCTCGCAGGGCACGGCATGGGCCGATTTCCACTGGTTCATGCCGTCCAGGCGGCCTTGATAAATGACGCCCTTGGTGTCGCACATCACGACATTGCCGTGCGGCACGCCCATCGCCTTGATCAGTTCGGCGCAGGCCACCGCCGCGGCGCCGGCCCCGTTGATGACCACGCGGGTCGTCTTGATGTCGCGGCCCGTCAGGTCCAGGGCGTTCAGCAGGCCGGCGGCGGCGATGATCGCGGTGCCGTGCTGGTCGTCGTGGAAGACGGGGATGTCCATCAACTCGCGCAGGCGCTGCTCGATGACGAAGCACTCGGGCGCCTTGATGTCCTCCAGATTGATGCCGCCCCAGCTTGGCCCCAGGAAGCGCACGCAGTTGACGAACTCGTCGACGTCGCGGGTGTCGACCTCGAGGTCGATGGCGTCGACATCGGCGAAGCGCTTGAACAGGACGGCCTTGCCCTCCATCACCGGCTTGCCGGCCAAGGCGCCCAGATCGCCCAGGCCCAGCACGGCGGTGCCGTTCGAGATGACGGCGACCAGATTGCCCTTGGCGGTGTAGTCATAGGCCAGCGATGGATCGCGCGCGATGTGCAGGCAGGGCGCCGCGACGCCGGGCGAATAGGCCAGCGACAGGTCGCGCTGGGTGGTCAGCGGCTTGGTGGGCACGATCTCGATCTTACCCGGCCGACCCGAGGCGTGCATCAACAGCGACTCGCGTTCGAGATCCCGGGTCTTCTTCCGCTCGTCGTTCATGACTGCCCCCTTGGTGGTTCAGGCGACCTTTGGTTCAGGTGGGCGTCGC
>JADFZP010000598.1 GCA_015232485.1 Alphaproteobacteria bacterium | reverse complement strand
CCACCGCCTTCCTGCTGCGCGGCGGCGATCTCGCGCCGGGCCTGGGCGACGGGTTGGTGTGCCTGACCAACGCCCACGTCATCCATCCCGAGGGCCTCAACGACGCCTTGCGGCCGCAAGACGCGCGCATCGCCTTCACCACGCCGCAAGGCCGGCAAAGCGTGCATCGCGTCGAGTGCCTGTGGCACGCCGAGGCCGACCAGCACGACGCCACCCTCCTGCGCCTCGATCCACCCCCCGATCGCCAACCCTGCCCGATCGCCGCCCAGGCGCCGCGCGCCGATGGCCAAGGCCGGGTCTACGCGATCGGCCATCCGCGAGGCGGCGCGTTGGCGATCTCGCTCAACGACGCCCGGCTGATCGGCGTCACCGGCGGAGAAGGGTCGAGCCCGCGCCGCTATCACTACCGCACCCCCACCGAGAAGGGCCATTCCGGCGGCCCGGTGTTCGACGAGGGCTGGGAAGCCGTCGCGCTGCATCGCGCCGGGGCGAGGGAAGACGACCCGAAGGGCCTCAACCAGGGAATCTGCCTGCGCTCGATCGGAGCGCGGATCGCGCGGGAGGGCGTGCGGCATGGGTGACAGGGCAGACGTCTTCCTCAGCTATCGCCGAAAGGACGCCGACCACGCGGTGCCGCTGGTCGAGGCGCTGAAACGGCGCGGCCTCGTGGTCTGGTGGGACCGCAGCGACATCGACGACGCCGCGCCCATCAGCCGGGCCATCGCCGAGGGCGTGGCCAAGGCGCGAACGCTGGTCGCCTGGTATTCCAAGGACTATCCCCGGTCGCGTCCGTGCCAATGGGAACTGGCGGCGGCATGGATGGCGGCGGCGCACGAACCCGCAAGCCGCCGCGTGCTGGTCGTCAACCCCGAGGCGGACGCGCGACACATCCAGCCCGAGGCGTTGGCCGACCGTCAGGCTCTCGACGCCCGCCTCGGCCCCGACGCGCTGGCGGAGCGCATCGCCGCCGTGCTGGACGAGGTCTCGCAACGGACGCTGGGGGAAATCCATCCGCTGGCCGCTCCGCTCTGGCACGGCGCCCGCCGCTTGGGCTCGAACCGCTTCGTCGGCCGCGTTCCCGACCTGTGGAGGGTGCATTCCGGTCTGACCGTGGCGGACTCGGTGATGATCACCGACGCCGCGCCGGGCACCGAGCTGGTCCAGGTGCGCGGCCTCGCCGGCATCGGCAAGTCGCTGCTGGCCGAGGAATACGCCCTGCGCTTCGGCCCGGCCCATCCCGGCGGCGTGTTCTGGCTGAACGCCGCGGCGGGTGGCCGCGACCCGCAAGTGACCGCCATCGCCAAGGGGCTGGGAGCCATCCGCGACGAGACCGACATGGCGGTGGTCGAGGGACGATTGCGCCGCCATCTCGCCGACCAGCCCCCCTATCTCTGGGTCGTCGACGACCTGCCGCCCGGAGCCGAAGTGGCCGTCCTGCGGCAGTGGATCGCGCCCACCCCCAACGGTCGCAGCCTGATCACCACGCGCGGCGCCACCCTCGACGGGACGGGAACAATCGTGCCGCTGGGCGTGCTGGAGCCCGACGAGGCGCTGCAACTCCTCGCCAAACACAAACGCCCCGATGGCCCGCGCGAGAAGGCGTTCGCCGCCGAGATCGTCACCCTGCTCGGCGCTCACGCCCTGGCGGTGGACGTGGCCGGCGCGGCGGTGCGCAAGATGGGGTACGCGGCGTTTCTCGACGCCTTGCGCGACCCCGACGACGACGCTCTCGATCTGGCGAAAGAACTCGCGCCGCAGCTTCCCAACGACCACGAGACGAGCATCGCGGCCACCCTGCTGAGCAGCGTGCGCCGCCTGGACGACGACGCGCGGCGCGTCCTGCGCCTCGCCTCGATCCTCGCCCCGGCGCCGATCCCGCGGCGGCTGGTGAGCGACGTGTTCGAGCGGCTGCTGGGAGAAAAACCCGGCCGCCGAACCGCCCTGACCGCCGTCGACGCGGCGGAGAAGGAATCGCTGCTCGAAGACTCGGACCAAGACATTCTGGTCCACGCCCTGGTCAGCCGAACCATGCGCTTCCACGACCCCGCCGACGAAGCCCTGCGCCTCGCCGCCATCGCCGCCGTAGCCGCCGTCATGCCGGGCGTCGCCGACATTCGCGAACACGCGGCGCTGCAAGACTGGGTGGCCCATGCCCGCGTCCTGTCCGAAGGCGCCGACGATCTCGAAGCCGCCGATCTCCTCGGATGGGTGGCACGGTACGATCGCGAACGCGGCGCATACCGCGCCGCCGAAGCCCGCTACCGTCGGCAGATGGGGATTCGTGAACGTTTTCTCGGAACAGAGCATCCCGACACCCTGACCGCGATGAACAATCTCGCCGGCACCCTTTGGGCGCAGGGCGACCTCGCCGGGGCGCGGGCGTTCGAAGAGCAGGTTCTGTCCGTCCGCCGCCGTGTTCTGGGCGAGGAGCATCCCGCCACCCTGACCTCGATGAACAACCTCGCCGGCACCCTTGGGGCGCAGGGCGACCTCGCCGGGGCGCG
>JADFZP010000597.1 GCA_015232485.1 Alphaproteobacteria bacterium | reverse complement strand
AAGTGGGGAATCGTCCCGGCGGCGGGTCGCGGCAGCCGTATCCAGCCCCTTGGCTTCTCGAAGGAATTGCTGCCGCTGGGCGGCCGCGGCGAGCGGCCCCGCGCGGTCGGCGAGCACCTGTTGGAGCGGATGATCCTGGGCGGGGCGGACAAGATCTGCTTCGTCATCGCGCCGGGCAAATCCGACATCTTGGAATATTTCGGCGGCGCCTACGGGCCGGCCTCGATCGCCTATGTCGTGCAGCCCCGGCCGGCCGGTTTGTGCGACGCGATTTTCCGCGCCTTGCCCCTGGTCGCGCCGGACGAGCCGGTGCTGGTCGGGCTGCCCGACACGGTGTGGTTTCCCGAGGCGGCGCTGGCCGACCTGCCCGACGGCCTTTCCTTCCTGCTGTTCCCGGTCGAGCGGCCCGAGCTGTTCGACGCCGTGGTGCTCGACGATCGGCAAAGGGTGCGGGAAATCCAGGTCAAGACGGCCGACGCCGCCTCGAACTGGGTGTGGGGCGCCTTCCGAATGCCGGGCCGCGTCCTGGCCGAGTTGCACGATCTGTGGCGCGCGCGGCGCTGCCGCGACGAATATGTCGGCACCCTGATCAACGCCTGGCTGGCCCAGGGCGGCGAGGCGGTGGGGGTCAAGACCGGCCAATCCTATGTCGATGTCGGCACGCTGCACGGCTATCGCGCGGCGATCACCCTGCTCGAGGGGAAGTCATGATCGACCCCGACCGCATCCGCGCCCGCGCCCGCCAGCTTGGGCCGTGGTTCCACAACATCGATCTGCACGGCGTCCAAACCGCGCCCGAGCATTACCTGGGCGACTATCCCAGGGTGAAGTGGCAACGCTTCAGCGACGCCGTCCCCGCCGACCTGTCGGGCCGCACGGTGCTGGACATCGGCTGCAACGGCGGCTTCTACGCCATCGAGATGAAGCGGCGCGGCGCCCGGCGGGTGCTGGGCATCGACAGCGACGAGACCTATCTCGCCCAGGCCCGCTTCGCCGCCGAGGTGACCGGCCAGGACATCGAATTCCGCCAAATGTCGGTCTACGACGTCGGCCGGCTGGGCGAGCGCTTCGACCTCGTGCTGTTCATGGGGGTGCTTTACCACCTGCGCCATCCGCTGCTGGCGCTCGATCTGATCCGCGAGCACGTGGTCGGCGATCTGTTGCTGTTCCAGTCGATGCGGCGCGGCGCCGCCGAGGTCGAGCCCTTGCCGGCCAATGTCGATTTCTGGCGCACCGATCTGTTCGACCGGCCCGGCTATCCCAAGCTGCATTTCGTCGAGCACCGCTATGCCGACGATCCGACCAATTGGTGGATTCCCAACCGGGCCTGCGTCGAGGCGATGCTGCGCGATTCGGGCTTCCGCATCGAAGGCCATCCCGAGGACGAGGTCTATCTGTGCCGCCCGGCCGAAGGTGGCGGCGGCGGCGCCGTCTACCCCGCGAAAGGACCTTAGGCCATGATCGAAGCGGCGATGATCTGGAACGAGCCCAACAACAAGTCGCATTGGGATTTGGAACTCGATCCCGACTGGTCGCTGTTCGCCGCCACCGCCATCGCCGCCGGCCGGGCGATCGGGGCCGAGGCGCCCGGACTGACCCGCGTGCTGGGCGGCATCTCGCCGATCGATCCCCAATTCGTGGCGAACATGGCGGCGCGCGGCGTGCTCGACCATGTCGACGTGGTCGCGGTGCATGGCTTTCCGCTCGACTGGAATCTGTGGAAGATCGACGACTGGCCGGCCAAGCTGGACGAGATCCGGGCGGTCACCGCGCTGCCGCTGTGGGTCAGCGAGGTCGGCGTGTCGAGCTTCGGCGCCGAGGAGGTGCAGGCCTGGGGCGTGGACCGCACCGCCAGCCTGCTCAAGGGCGGCGCGCCGCGCATCCATTGGTATTCCCTGTGGGATCTGCCGCAGGCGTGGGGCGCCACCACCCGCCACCGCGAGGCCGAGGGCTCGTCCTATTACCGCCATTTCCACATGGGGCTTTTGCGCGCGGACGGCTCGCCCAAACCGGCGCTCGACGCGTTCGCCCGCCACACGCCCGAGATGGGCATCTGCCAGTGGTTCCATTTCCAAGACCCCCGCCTCGACGAGGCGGTCGGCTGGCTGCGCCGCCTGGGCGTGCGCCATCTGCGCACCGGCCTGTCGTGGGCCGACAGCTTCCGGCCAAACGCCCTGGCGTGGTTCGACCGCCAGATGGAGGCGCTGGCCGAATTCGAGGTGACCGTCACCTTCTGCTTCACGCCCGAGCATCGCGGCATCGCGCCGCACCACACCAGCCCGCCGATCGACCCGGCCGAGTTCGCCGATTTCTGCGCCGCCATGCTGCGTCGCTATGCAAGATGATCGCGGTCGTCGTAGCGCACCCGGATGACGAGACCATCGGCTGCGGCGGGTTGCTCGGCCGGCTGCCCACCGCGACGGTGATGGTGGTCACCGACGGCGCGCCGCGCGACCTGATCGACGCTCGCCGCAACCACTTCGCCAGCGCCGCCGAATACGCCGCC
>JADFZP010000596.1 GCA_015232485.1 Alphaproteobacteria bacterium | reverse complement strand
CGAATCGGGCGCCCAGGCCGATGGCGAAGCCGGTGATCAGCATCGCCGCGCCGATCGCCACCGGCATCAGCGGGAACCGCTTCTTGTCCTTCTTTTTCGCGCCGCGTGCCAAGGTCGCTCCCCCGTGCCGTGCGGCGGTTATAGCAACAGGGATGGCGGGCGCGCAAACGGATCAGGGGTCGACGGCGAGGCCGTCGAGGATCGGGCAATCGGGGCGGAGGTCGCCCTGGCAGCGCTCGGTGAGATCGAGCAGCGTGCGGCGGATCGATTCGAGTTCGACGATCTTGCGTTCGATCTCGGCGACGTGGCGCAAGGCGACGTTCTTCACCTCGCCGCTGGCCCGTCCGCGATCCTGCCACAATGCCAGCAGGTTCCCGACATCTTTGACAGAGAAGCCAAGACTGCGCGCCCGCTGAACGAAACGAAGGGTGTCGACATCGCGCTCGGTATAGGACCGATATCCGCCCTGGGTGCGATCCGCGGCGGGGATCAGGCCGATGCTTTCATAATAGCGAATCGTCTTCGCCGGCACGCCGGATTTCGCCGCAGCGGCTCCGATGTTCATTCCGAACGCCCCTTTCACAGGGTCGGACAAATGCCCGAACCGATATCAACCTCCGATCGGTAATAGCCTAATTTATCAGGCTATAAAAGGGGGAATCTCAGGCCCGTCGCTTCCAGCGTCTGAGCAAAAGCGAACTCGAAACCACGCTGACGCTGGACAGGGCCATGGCGCCCCCCGCCAACGCGGGACTGAGCATTCCCGCGGCCGCCATCGGAATGGCGATCACATTATAGACGAACGCCCAGAATAGATTCTGACGGATTTTCGCATGGGTGGCGCGCGACACGTCGAGGGCGTCCGCCAGCAGTCCCGGATCGCCGCGCATCAAGGTGATGCCGGCCGTGTGCATGGCGACGTCCGATCCGGTGCCCATCGCCAGACCGATATCGGCGGCGGCCAGCGCCGGGGCGTCGTTGACGCCGTCGCCCACCATGGCGACCACCCTGCCCTCGGCTTTCAGCCGCATCACCTCGGCCGCCTTCTCCTCGGGCAGGACTTCGGCGAGCACGCGGTCGACCCCCACCGCGCGGGCGACCGCCTCGGCGGCGCGGGCGTTGTCACCTGTCAGCATGACAGTCTCGATGCCCAGGCGGGCCAAGGCGCGCACCGCGTCGCGGGCCGTCGGCTTGACCGGGTCGGTGACACTGATCAGGCCGAGCGGCCGGTTGGACCGGGCCACCCACATCACGGTGCGGCCTTGGGCCTCGTGCGCCTCGGCGGCCCGCTCGTAGGCGCTGGTGTCGATTTCCGAGTCGGTCATGAAACGGCGGCTGCCAATGCGGATCTCGCACCCGTCGACCACCGCCACCAGCCCGCGGCCGGGAACGCTCCGGAACGCTTCGACGGGGCGCGTCGCCACGCCCAGGGCCGCCGCGTGGCCAAGCACCGCGCGGGCCAGGGGATGCTCGCTGCCCTGCTGCGCCGAGGCGGCGAGCGCCAGCAGCGACTCGTCGCCGACGATCTCGGCCACGGCGGGCCGGCCCTCGGTCAGGGTGCCCGTCTTGTCGAGCACCATCACCCGCACCCGATGGGCCCGCTCCAGCGCCTCGGCGTCCTTGATCAGGATGCCGTTGCGGGCGGCGACCCCCGTCCCCACCATGATCGCGGTGGGCGTGGCCAAGCCCAATGCGCAGGGGCAGGCGATGACCAGCACCGAGACCGCCGCCACGAAGCCGCGCCCCATGTCGCCGGCCGCCCACCAGCCAAGGAAGGTCAGCGCGGCGAGAACCACCACGACCGGCACGAACACGGCGGCGATGGCGTCGACCATGCGCTGCACGGGGGCCTTGCTGGCCTGGGCGCCCTCGACCATGCGGATGATGCGGGCGATGGTCGACTGGGCGCCGACCGCCACCGCATCGAGTCGCAACATGCCGTCGCCGTTGATGGCGCCGGCCGGCACGCGGTCGCCGGGGCCGCGCGCCACGGGCAGGCTTTCGCCGGTGATCAGCGACTCGTCGGTGTGGCTGGCGCCGTCGATCACCTTGCCATCGACCGGGATGCGCTCGCCGGGGCGCACCATCACCACCTCGCCGACCCGCACCGAATCGGCCGGAATCTCGATCAGGCGGCCGTCGCGTTCGACGCGGGCGATCTCGGGGCGCAGCTTCATCAAGGCGCGAATCGCCGCGGCGGCGCTGCGCCGGGCGCGAGTCTCCAGCCATTTGCCCAGCACCACCAATGTGATGACGACCGCCGCCGCCTCGAAATAGAGGTTGGCGTGGTGGGCCTCGCCGGTCAGGGTCAGCCATGCGCTCAGGCCATAGGCGGCGCTGGTGCCAAGCGCCACCAGCACGTCCATGTTGCCCGCCCCGCCGCGCAGCGACTTCCAGGCTCCGATATAGAACCGCGAGCCGACCACGAACTGGACCGGCGTCGCCAAGGCCATCTGAGCCCAAGGCGGCATCATGGCGCCGGGCAGCATTTGCAGCAGCAGCGGCAGGGTCA
>JADFZP010000595.1 GCA_015232485.1 Alphaproteobacteria bacterium | reverse complement strand
CCAACCAGATATAAACGTCTATCGCGGTTGAGCAGCTACTGATTTGGCGCAGCGCTGTTTCGGCAAGTGGTACCGAATGCGACTTCAGCTCTTTGAAAAAGAGTTCCGATAGTTTGACAGTATCACTCCACAGCCCCGGCTGCTCAGTGCTTGAAAGGAACTGTACACCACCACTGATGATCTGATCTTTTTCAAAGCCCAGCCGACCATGCTCGTCTTCCCAGCCGAATGTCAGCCTGCATGCCGAGAGCCTGG
Organism: Alphaproteobacteria bacterium; assembly: GCA_015232485.1. Classification (GTDB taxonomy): domain Bacteria; phylum Pseudomonadota; class Alphaproteobacteria; order Rhodospirillales; family Magnetospirillaceae; genus JADFZP01. Next base: position 2,258 of record JADFZP010000595.1, on the reverse strand, counting down.
CGGACTGGTCGCGGATGTCTTTGTACGTCTGGCCGCCGACGCTCACGCCCATCCGCTCGAGCCAGTCGTTCATTGACCGCCCGAGCTCGACTTCGCGGCAATCGGTCTGAATCGCGCGGGTCTGTAGGTAGAGCAGAATCATCCTGGCCCGGCTGCCGTATGGCACGCCGTACAGCTTGAAGCCGCCTCGGACCGGCAGGCGGCCTGGCTCGACCAGCAGGTGGACCCGGTGTCCGCGGCGTTCCCAAGGGTCGGCGTCTGGCAGTCGGCGATGTGGTAGGGGTCTGAGATCGCGGTAGGAACGCCCATTGCTGGGCGCCCCCCGCGCAGATCCGTACGTGCGGCATTCCCGCATACGGCTCCTACCTTGAGTGTTTGACGGCGAAGCGGACATTTGGCCAAGGGTGAAGGATCTTGGGTGTCGGGAGCCAGTCGTCGGCCATTCTGCGCACGCGTTCCCACGTAAGGTCGGCTCTCTGGCTGCGTCGCTGAAGCGATTGCTTCCAAAGGACCGTGACGCACCGGCGGAAGAGGCCGAGCGCGTCGAAGTTCGTGGGGACGGCGTGGTAGGCGAAGAAACCGCCAACGACTTGCGCCAGCCATCGCCCTTGGTCGGGGATCGACTGATGCCTGCGTTGCCGCAACTCCTCCTTGATCTCCTGGAGCTTGGCCCGCACGCGGTCGCGCCGCGACCTCCTCAGGATAAGGAAGTTGCCTCGGAGCGATTTGCCGCAGATGAAGGTAAAGCCCAAGAAATTGAAGGTTTCCGGTCGGCCCAGCCCGCCCTTTGCGCGTCGGACCGCCGCAAAGCGGCCGAACTCGATCAGGCGAGTCTTATCCGGGTGGAGCGACAGCGCGAACTCCTCGAACCGCACGCGCATTGCATCGAGAAACCGATGGGCGTCGGTTTCATGCTCGAACCCGACCACCAGATCATCGGCGTAGCGCACGATGATCATGTCGCCGGTCGCCTCGCGCCGTCGCCAGCGTTCGGCCCAGAGGTCGAGGGCGTAGTGCAGGTAGATGTTGGCGAGCAGCGGTGAAATCACCGATCCTTGCCCCGTCCCTCTGTCCGCCACCGTCACAACCCCGTCTTCGAGGATGCCCGCCTTCAGCCATTTCCGGATCAGGCGGATGATGCGTGGGTCGCCGATCCGGTGCTCGACGAAACGGACGAGCCAAGTCTGGTCGACTGAATCGAAGAATGACCGAATATCGGCATCCAGGATATGGTTCACCTTTCGGCCCGCGATCCCGACTACCAGGGCGTCCAGCGCGTCGTGTGGTCCCCGTCCGGGCCGGAACCCGTACGAGAAACCGAGGAATTCCTCCTCATAGACGGCGTTCAGCACCATGGTGGTTGCGCCTTGGACGATCTTGTCTTCCAGGGCGGCTATCGCGAGCGGCCGCTGCTTGCCGTCGGCCTTCGGTATGTGCGTCCGGCGTGACGGTTGCGGGCGGTACGCTCCCCTCTGGACACGGTTGTGCAGGACCTCAAGCCTGGGCTCAAGGTCCGCTTCGTAGTCCTGCCATGTCAGGCCATCCACCCCGGCGGCGGCCTTGCGCTTGAGCGCCAGGAACGCCGTCCGCAGCGTATCGACGGTGATGTGGTGGAGTAGCGCGGTGAACCGCTCCTTCTTCCTTTGCCTTGCGGCTTGCCGTACGCGGTCGAGCGCCTGTGACACGCGCTCCCGACCCTGTGTTCGGAGCGTGCTTTGCTCGTCCGCGTTCCTCTTGGTCCCCGCCCTTGGCTCCACCAACTCCGCAGCGGGCAAGACCGCCTTGTTCGTCGGCTTCGCAGCTACTATGGCAGGGTCTGACTTCTCACCGTCGTGCATCATCGGCTACGGTTCCTCACCTTCCCGATGCGGGCCAGAGCGGCGCGACCAAGCCGCCGACCGACGATGAGACCTCCCGGTTCCCGCGCAAGGAGCGTCTGCACATGCCAGGTTCTCCGACCCCGCCGGGCCGGTCGGACACTCGCGTTGGCGTGTCCGACCGTGTTGCCTTCCGCGAAGCTAACCGCGTGGGCGCCCAGGACCATGTTCATTTCGAGGCTCAATGGCTGGCCTATGCACTCCCCTGCCGACGCTTCGCCGCCAACCTCGCGGGTGACGCCGCACGGCTCGGGGCCGGTGTGGGTCGCTACTCCTTCACCGTAATGGACTTGCACCATCAACTCCTTGCCGGTCTCCCGGCGCACTAGCAACGGAACAGAAAACCGACATAGGACCCAGCACCCGGATCAGGCCTCCTCC
>JADFZP010000594.1 GCA_015232485.1 Alphaproteobacteria bacterium | reverse complement strand
GCCACCTCACACCATGTCGAGCGCGCGCTTGTAGAGGTCGAGCAGTTCCTCCTGCTCTTCGCGGTCATGCGCCTCCATTTTGCGCAGGCGCAGGATTTGGCGCAGGATCTTGATGTCGAAGCCGGTGCCCTTGGCTTCGGACATCACGTCCTTGATGTCGTCGGTGATGGCCTTCTTCTCTTCCTCGAGCCGTTCGATCCGTTCGATGAACGAGCGCAGGCGGTCGGCGGCGATGCCGCCCACTTCGGTCTTGCGCTCTTCCTGATCGTCGCGCTCGTCGATGTCGATTTCGTCGGACATGGTGTTGGCGTCCCCCTGTGGTGGCCCGGCGGCGGAAGATAGCCGGACGCGGCCCCGCCGAGCAAGCACCGATGATCGGGTTGTGCGCCCCCTTGGCATGGGCTACCCTCGCGGCATGGATGAGCACAGGAAGACGGTCGTGCTGACCGGCGCCAGCCGCGGCATCGGCCACGCCACCGTCAAGCGTTTCGCCGCCGAGGGCTGGCGGGTCATCACCTGCTCACGCGAGGACGTGCCGGCCGAATGCCGCCGCGATCCCAACTGGACCCACCACATCCCCACCGATCTGGGCGACGCCGCCAGCGTCGAGACATTTCTGCGCGAGGCCAACGCCATCTTGGGCGACGGCGCGCTGAACGCCCTGATCAACAATGCCGGCGTGTCGCCCAAGACGCCGTTCAAGGAGCGCCTGGGCGTGCTGAACGGCTCGATCGAGGGCTGGAAGGCGGTGTTCGAGCTGAACTTCTTCGCGCCCCTGCGCTTGGCGCGGGGCTTCGCGCGGGCGCTGCATCGCGGCAAGGGCTCGATCGTCAACATCACGTCGATCGCCGGCCATTACGTGCATCCCTTCGCCGGCTCGGCCTATTCCACCTCGAAGGCCGCCCTGTCCGGCCTGACCCGCGAAATGGCCGTCGAATTCGCCCAATTGGGCGTGCGCGTCAACGCGGTGGCGCCGGGCGAGATCAAGACCGAGATGATCTCGGCCGAATACGAGGCCCTGATCCCGCGCATTCCGCTCGACCGGATGGGAACCACCGAGGACGTGGCGGCCACGGTGTTCCAACTCTGCTCGACCGATTTCGGCTATGTCACGGGGTCCGAGATCTTCGTCACCGGCGGGCAGCATCTTTACTGAGGCGACGACCCCACCACCGGCAACCCCGCCAAAGCCTCGTCCAACGCGCCCTCATCCAGAGGCTGATCGACCAGCTTGCCGGCGAAGTAGTCGGAATAGGCCTGCATGTCGAAATGCCCGTGGCCGGACAGGTTGAACAGGATGGTTTCCGCCCGCCCCTCGGCCTTGCAGCGCAGGGCCTCGTCGATCGCCGCCTTGACGGCGTGGGTGCTTTCGGGCGCCGGCACGATGCCTTCCGAGCGGGCGAAGCGGACGCCGGCCTCGAAGCATTCGTTCTGGTGATAGGCGCGGGCCTCCAGCAGGCCCAGTTGATGGACGTGGCTGAGCATCGGCGCCATGCCGTGATAGCGCAGGCCGCCGGCATGGAAGCCGGGCGGCACGAAGGTCGAGCCCAGCGTGTGCATCTTGACCAAGGGGGTCAGATGCGCGGTGTCGCCGAAGTCGTAGGCGTAGCGGCCCTTGGTCAGGGTCGGGCAGGACACCGGCTCGACGGCGATCACCCGCGGCCCGGCGCCGCCGGCCATCCGGCCGCGCAGCCAGGGGAAGACCAGGCCGGCGAAGTTGCTGCCGCCGCCGGTGCAGCCGATGATGATGTCGGGCTGGTCGCCGGCCATCTCCATCTGGGCGATCGATTCCTCGCCGATCACCGTCTGGTGCAGCAGGACGTGGTTGAGCACGCTGCCCAGCGCGTATTTGGTGTCGTCGCGGGTCGCGGCGACCTCGACCGCCTCGGAGATGGCGATGCCCAGGCTGCCGGTGCTGTCGGGATGGCTGGCCAGGATGGCGCGGCCCGACTGGGTGCGATCCGAGGGGCTGGCGATGCAGGTCGCGCCATAGGTCTCCATCAGCGCCCGGCGATAGGGCTTTTGGTGATAGCTGACCTTGACCATGAAGACCTGGACCTCGAGGCCGAACATCGCCCCGGCCAGCGCCAGCGACGAGCCCCACTGCCCCGCCCCGGTCTCGGTCGACAGTTTGCGCACCCCGGCCTCGCGGTTGTAGAAGGCCTGCGGCACCGAGGTGTTGATCTTGTGGCTGCCGGCCGGGCCGGCGCCCTCGTATTTGTAGTAGATGCGGGCGGGGGTATCCAAGGCGCGCTCCAGCCGCCGCGCCCGGAACAGCGGCGACGGCCGCCATTGGCGATAGATCTCGCGCACCGGATCGGGAATCTCGATCCAGCGCTCGGTCGAGACCTCTTGGGCGATGATCGACATTGGAAAGATCGGCGCCAGATCGTCCGGCCCCAGCGGCTTCAGGCTTCCCGGATGCAGAGGGGGCGGCGGCGGCTCGGGCAGGTCGGCGGCGATGTTGTACCACGCCTTGGGGATGCGCTCTTCATCCAGGACGTATTTGACGGT
>JADFZP010000004.1:14983-24365 GCA_015232485.1 Alphaproteobacteria bacterium | reverse complement strand
CCACCATCCTGGTGCGAGACCTGATCAACGCACCGGCCTCGCATATGGGGCCCGAGGAATTGGCGGCGGCGGCGCAAGACCTCGCCGCGCGCCACGCCGCCCGCTGCCGCGTGGTGGTGGGCGAGGCGCTGCTGAACGAGAACTGGCCGGCCGTGCATGCGGTGGGGCGCGCCTCGGATCGCGCGCCGCGCCTGATCGATCTGCGTTGGGGCGACGAACAGGCGCCGCGCGTCACCCTGGTCGGCAAGGGGGTGTGCTTCGATTCGGGCGGGCTCGACATCAAGCCGTCCTCGGGCATGAAGCTGATGAAGAAGGACATGGGTGGCGCGGCGCACGCGCTGGGGCTGGCCCATATGGTGATGGCCGCGAATCTGCCGGTGCGCCTGCGGGTGCTGATCCCGGCGGTCGAGAACGCGGTCTCGGGGCGCGCCATGCGGCCGCTCGACGTGATCGGCACGCGCAAGGGCACAACCGTCGAAATCGGCAACACCGACGCCGAGGGACGGCTGATCCTGTGCGACGCCCTGGCCGAGGCCGATGGGGAAAAGCCCGCCCTGCTGCTCGACATGGCGACCCTGACCGGGGCGGCGCGCGTGGCGCTGGGCACCGAGTTGCCGGCCCTGTTCTCGAACGACGACAAGCTGGCCGAGGACATCCTGCGCCACGGCCGGCGCACCCGCGATCCGCTGTGGCGGCTGCCGCTATGGGCCGGCTATCGCCGTCAACTCGACAGCAAGGTCGCCGATCTGTCCAGCATCTCGGACAGCCCCTTCGCCGGGGCGGTCACCGCCGCCTTGTTCCTGCAAGACTTCGTCAGCCCCACCACGCCCTGGGCGCATATCGACATGATGGCCTGGAACGGCGCCGCGCGCCCCGGCCGCCCGGAAGGCGGCGAGGCGATGTGCCTGCGCGCCCTCTTCGCCCTGATCGCCGGGCGCCACGGTTAAAGCATTGCCCGCCGCCCGCCGCTCGGCTAAAAGGTTTCGCGGGCGCAACGGTATGGACGAACATGGGTATCGACCTGAAGGCCAATGACGCGCTCGACCTGTGGCGAGGCGCCATCGTCGAAAGCGTGCGCCGCGACGCGCCCGACCTCTCGGCCCGCCAAATGGCCCTGCTGCTCACCGTCTATTTGACGCCGCCACCCCATACGGTGCGCGGGCTGGCCGTCACGCTGGCGGTGTCGAAGCCCGCCATCACGCGGGCGCTCGACCGGCTGGGCCAACTGGGCATGCTCCGACGCAAGATCGACGACACCGACCGCCGCAGCGTGCTGGTCCAACGCACCGTCAAGGGCTCGGTTTTCCTGCGCGAATTCGCCGACATCGTGATCGCCGCGGCCGCGACGTCGCCCTGATGGGGCTGCGACTGCGGGTGAAGTTGGCGGTCGTTTCGATGTGATCAGAGGCCGATGGTCTTGGCGATCACCGTGGCGATCACGCCGGCGGGTATCCCAAGATAGAAGCCTAGCCAGATGCCGCGCCTCTCCTTCGCGGCGATCTTCTGATTGATCACCTCGACATACGCACCGTCGTAGTCTGTCCGAAGTTGGTGCAGAAGGTTCGCGATGTCGACGTACAGCCCTTCGAGGTCGTCCACCGTGTTGATCGACGGATGGGATGATTCCGAATGGAGGATCGTGCGCCTCGCCGCTTTCAGCCGCTCGGCCTCGATGTATATCTTGGCGGGCAGGCGCACATAATCCGTGGCGAAATCGAGGTGCTTTTCAACCTTCTCGGCGGCGAACACGATCGCCACCTTCAAACAGTCGAGGCAGGCGCGCTTGAGGTGTCTCAGGGCCGCATTGTTTTCCTCGAAATACGGGTCGGTGCCGCGGCCGAGTGATTCGGCCTTGGCCAAGTGGGTGAGGGCGGCCCGCGTCTCGTTGAGAATTTCCGTCGGGAACTTCTCCGACTCGGTGATCGCCGCGGTCAGGCACGAAGTCACCCGAACATTGTAATAGCGAAGCACGTCCTCAAGGTCCGGTCTCAGATCGGAACCGGCGGACACCGTCTGCTTCGAATGGGTGAGTTGGTCGACCATGACTTCAATCCGACCTGCGAAAAAACGGGTAAAAAAAACGCCCCGCGTAGGGGCGCTTTCCGTACTACGCTCGGGCGCTCAGAGCCGGCGGAGCGCCGCGAGGCGGGCGTTGACCTCGTCGCGGGTGATGGTCTGGCCAAGCAGCAGTTGCACGTTGCCACGCACCTGGACGCCGGGCACGCCTGCGGGCGCGATCTTGGCGCCTCCGTCGTACTGGCACAGAAACTCGGACGGGTCGGAGATGCCGCGCTTTTTCAAAAGCTCGCTCAGAGACATCTTTTCCGGTGCCATCGCCGTTCCTCACAAACCATGCCGCACCACCCTGCCCGCAGAGGACTCCGTGGTCAACGAGAATGCGGTCTATTACTCGGTTCCGGGTATTGACGCAAGAGTGCCATAGGGCGGCGCAATCATTGGTATGCCAAACGGCCAAAGCCTACAAGGCGCTCGCGGCGATCCTCGACGTGCCGCTCGACGCGGTGGTGCCGTGAGTCACGACGGTCCCGCCGTCGGCTCGATCGCCTGCGCCACCTCCAGGTCGAAGGCGGCGGCGATCAGGGCGCGGGTGTAGGCTTCGCGCGGGGCCTGGAAGATCTGGTCGGCGCGGCCGGTTTCGACGACCTTGCCGTCCTTCATGACGATCAGGTCGTCGGCCAGGGCGCGCACGACGCGCAGATCGTGGCTGATGAACAGATAGGCCAGGCGGTGGCGGGCCTGGATGTCGCGCAGCAGATCGACGATCTGGGCCTGCACCGAGACGTCGAGCGCGCTGGTCGGTTCGTCCAGCACCACGAAGCGGGGTTTCAGCACCAGGGCGCGGGCGATGGCGATGCGCTGGCGCTGCCCGCCCGAGAATTCGTGCGGATAGCGGTCCTGGGTGGCGGGGTCCAGGCCGACCTCGTCCAGCGCTTGGCCGATCACCTCGCGGCGTCCGGCGGCGTCGCCGCCCAGGCGGTGGACCAGCAGGCCCTCCTCCAGGATTTGGCCGACCGACAGACGGGGGCTTAAGCTGCCATAGGGGTCTTGGAAGACCATCTGCATCTCGCGCCGCATCGGGCGCAGCGCGCCGGCGCTCATCGTTTGAATTTCGCGGCCTAAGAACACCACCGGGCCGTCGCTGTTCAGCAGGCGCAGCAGCGCGAGGCCCAGCGTGGTCTTGCCCGAGCCGCTTTCGCCGACCACGCCGACCGTGTGGCCCTCGCGCACCGCCAAGCTGATCCCGTCGACCGCCTTGACGTGGCCGACCACGCGGCGCAGCACGCCCCCCTTGATCGGGAACCACACCTTCAGGTCGCGCGCCTCCATCACCACCGGCGCGTCGTCGGCCGGGCGGTTGGGCTTGCCGCGCGGCTCGGCGGCCAGCAGGCGCTGGGTGTATTCGTGGGCGGGGGCGCGGAACACGGTGGCGGCGGGGCCGTGCTCGACGATTTGGCCCCGGCTCATCACGCAGACCGTGTCGGCCATCTTGCGCACGATGCCCAGATCATGGGTGATCAGCAGCAAGGCCATGCCGAAGCGCCGTTTGAGATCGTCGAGCAGTTTCAGGATTTGCGCCTGGATGGTGACGTCCAAGGCGGTGGTCGGCTCGTCGGCGATCAGGATGTCGGGCTCGTTGGCCAGCGCCATGGCGATCATCACGCGCTGGCGCTGCCCCCCCGAAAGCTCGTGCGGCAGGGCGCCCAGCCGGTCCTCGGCCTCGGGCAGGCCGACCAGACGCAGCAGTTCGACGATCCGGTTCCGCAGCGCCTTGCCCGACAGGCCGCGATGCACTTCAAGCACTTCGCCGACTTGGCGGGCGATCGAATGCAGCGGGTTCAGCGAGGTCATCGGCTCTTGGAACACCATGGCGATGCGGTCGCCGCGCACGTCGCGCATCACCGGCTCGGGCGCGCCGACCAGTTCCCGGCCGGCGAACAGGATGCTCCCCGAGGGGTGCCAAGCCGCCGGATAGGGCAGAAGCTGCATCAAGGACAGCGCGGTGACCGACTTGCCCGAGCCGCTTTCGCCGACCAGGGCCAGGGTCTGGCCCTTGTCCAGGGTGAACGAGACGCGGTCGACGGCGCGCGTCTCGGCCTCGCCATGGCCGAAGGAAACCGACAGGTCGGCGACGGACAGCAGCGTCATGGCCGGCTCTTGCGCGGATCGAAGGCGTCGCGCACCGCTTCGCCCACGAACACCAGCAGGCTAAGGATGACGGCGACCAGCACGAAGCCGGTGATGCCCAGCCAGGGCGCCTGCAGGTTCTCCTTGCCCTGGCGCAGCAGATCGCCAAGCGACGCCGAGCCGGGCGGCAGGCCCAGCCCCAGGAAGTCGAGCGCGGTCAGCGCCACGATCGAGCCGTTCAGGATGAAGGGGGTGAAGGTCAGGGTGGCCACCATGGCGTTGGGCAGAACGTGCTTCCACATGATCTGCGCGTCGCCCATCCCCAGGGCCCGCGCCGCGCGAACATAATCGAAGTTGCGGGCGCGCAGGAACTCGGCGCGCACCACGCCGACCAGATTGGTCCACGAGAACAGCACCAGGATGGCCAGCAGCGACCAGAACCCCGGCACGATCACGCTGGACACGATGATCAGGATGAAAAGCTGCGGCAACCCGCCCCAGATTTCCAGGAAGCGTTGGAAGATCAGATCGACCCAGCCGCCGAAATAGCCCTGCACGGCGCCCGCCGCGACGCCGATCACCGACGACACCAAAGTCAGCGCCAGCCCGAACAGGATCGACAGGCGCAACCCATAGATCAGCCGCGCCGCCACGTCGCGCCCCTGGTCGTCGGTGCCCAGGATGTTGTCGGCCGACGGCGGCGCCGGGGCCGGCACCGGCAGGTCGTAATTGATGGCGCGGTGGTCGTAGCGGATCGGCGGCCACAGGATCCAGCCCTTCTCGGCGATGCGCTCGCGGATATAGGGGTCGCGGTAATCGGCGGTGGTCGGAAAATCGCCGCCGAAGGTGGTCTCGGGGTAGTTGGTCACCACGGGGAAGAACAACTGGCCGTCATACGACACCAGGAGCGGCCGGTCGTTGGCGATCAACTCGGCGCACAGGCTGGCCGCGAAGATCGCCAGGAAGATCCACAAGGACCAGAAGCCGCGGCGATTGGCGCGGAAGTTCTTCAGCCGCCGCTCGGTCAGCGGCGTGATGCGCATGCCCAGGAAGCGGGCTTGGCGGCGGTCGGACATCAGCCGGCCCTCGCCTCGAAGGTGATGCGCGGATCGACCATGTGATAGGTCAGGTCCGAGACCAGATTCAGCAGCAGCCCGATCAGGGTGAAGAAGTAAAGGGTGCCGAACATCACCGGATAGTCGCGGTTGACCACCGCCTCGAAGCCCAGCAGGCCGATGCCGTCCAGCGAGAAGATCACCTCGATCAGCACCGATCCGGTGAACAGGATGCCGACCAGCGCGCTGGGGAAGCCGGCGATGATCAGCAGCATGGCGTTGCGGAAGATGTGGCCGTACAGCACGCGCTGTTCGCTTAAGCCCTTGGCGCGGGCGGTCACCACGTATTGCTTGTTGATCTCTTCCAGGAACGAGTTCTTGGTCAGCATGACCAGCCCGGCGAAGCCGCCGATCACCATGGCGGTGACCGGCAAGGCCAGATGCCAGAAGTAATCCAGGATCTGGCGCCACCAGCTCAACTGGTCGAAGCCGATCGAGGTCAGGCCGCGCAGCGGGAACCAGGACAGGAACCGCCCGCCGGCGAACAAGACGATCAGCAGGATGGCGAACAAGAAGCCAGGCACCGCATAGCCGATGATCACAGCCCACGAGGTCGCCACGTCCATCGTCGAGCCGTCGCGCCGCGCCTTGGCGATGCCCAGCGGGATCGACACCAGATAGATGATCAGGGTGCTCCACAGCCCCAGCGAGATCGACACCGGCAGCTTGTCGAGGATCAGGTCGATCACCTTGCGGTCGCGGTAAAAGCTTTCACCGAAATCGAAGGTCAGGTAATTGCCGATCATCTGGAAGAAGCGCACATGGGCCGGCTTGTCGAAGCCGAACTGCTTCTCGATCTCGGCGACGAAGGCGGGGTCCATGCCTTGCGCGCCGCGATAGGCGCCCTTCGGCCCCTGCACGCCCGAACGCGACGCGGCCGGCGCCCCGGCCTCGGACGAGCCGGCCCCCGAGATGCGCGAGGTGGCCTCGATCGCGGTGCCCTGGACGCGGGCCAGCATCTGCTCGACGGGGCCGCCGGGGGCGAGCTGGGCGAAGGCGAAGTTGACCACCATGATCCCGAACAGGGTCAGGGGAATCAGCATCAGGCGGCGGGCGATATAGGCGAGCATGGCGGCGCCGTCACTTCATCGCGGCGCGGGCCGGCTGGACCCACCACGCGTTGAACTGCACGCCCTGGGCCGGCGTGACCGCTGGTCGGCCGAACTTGTCCCAATAGGCCACGCGGTCGTAATCGATGTGCCAATGCGGCACGACGTGGTGATGCCACAGCAGCACGCGGTCGAGCGCGCGGGTGCGCGCCACCAGGGTCTCGCGATCGGGCGCCGAGATGATCTTGGCGACCAGCGCGTCGACGGCTGGGTCCTTGACGCCGATGGTGTTCTGGCTGCCCTCGGTGACGGCGGCCTCCGAGCCCCAGAATTCGGCCTGCTCGTTGCCCGGCGAGGGCGATTGGCCCCACACGTCGACGATCATGTCGAAATCGAAGGCGTCGACGCGGTTCTTGTACTGCGCGGTGTCGACGGTGCGCACCGTGGCGACGATGCCCAGCCGCTCGAGATTGCGGGCGTAGGGCAGCGCGATGCGTTCCCAGGTGGCGGTGTCGATCAGGATCTCGAAGGCGAAGGGCCGCTTCTGGGCGTCGAGCAGGCGGCCCGCCTCGACGGTCCAGCCGGCTTGGCGCAACAGGTCCAGCGCCTTGCGCAGGCCGTCGCGGATATTGCCCGATCCGTCGCTGCCCGGCGGCTCGTAGGTGGCGGTGAAGACCTCGGGCGGAACCTTGTCGCGCAAGGGCTCGAGCACCGCCAACTCGGCCGGCGAGGGCAGCCCCTCGGAGGCCAGTTCGGAATTCGAGAAGTAGCTTTTGGTCCGCGTGTACTGGCCGTAGAACAGGTTCTTGTTGGTCCATTCGAAGTCGAAGGCGTAGGCCAGCGCCTGACGCACGCGGGCGTCCTGAAACAGCGGCCGGCGCTGGTTGAAGACGAAGGCCTGCATGCCGGTCGGGCGGTCGTGGCCGATCTCCTCCTTCTTGGCGCGGCCTTCGGCCAGCGCCGGGAAGTCGTAGCCGGTCGCCCACTTCTTCGACTCGTTCTCCAGGCGCCAGTCGTATTCGCCGGCCTTGAAGGCTTCCAGCGCCACCGTGGTGTCGCGGTAATAGTCGTAGCGGATGCGGTCGAAGTTGTGCAGGCCGCGCGACACCGGCAGATCCTTGGCCCACCAGTCGGCGACCCGCTCATAGACCACGAAGCGGCCGGGCTCCAGCGACGAGACCCGATAGGGGCCGCTGCCCAGCGGCGCCTCCAGCGTGGTCTGGTCGAATTGCCGGTTCTCCCAATAATGCTTGGGCAGCACCGGCATCTGGCCGACGATCAGCGGCAGTTCGCGGTTGTCGCCGCCGTCGAAGGTGAAGCGCACGGCGCGCGGGCCGGTCTTTTCGGCCTTCTTCACGGCGGCGTAGTAGAAGCGGTACAGCGGCAGGCCCTTGGTCTTCAGGATCTCCAGCGAGAAGATCACGTCCTCGACGGTGATCGGCTTGCCGTCGTGGAAGCGCGCCTCGGGGCGCAGGGTGAACTCGACCCAGCTTCGGTCCTCGGGCATCCGGATCGTTTCGGCGATCAGCCCGTATTCGGTGAAGGGTTCGTCGGCCGAGCTGGTCAGCAGCGTTTCGAACATCACGCCGCTGCCGGCCGCCGGCATGCCCTTGACGATGAACGGGTGCAGGCTGTCGAAGGTGCCGATGGCGTGCAGCCGCACCTCGCCGCCCTTGGGGGCGTTGGGATCGACATAGTCGAAATGCTGGAAGCCGGCCGGGTATTTCGGCTGGCCGTGCATCGCCAGCCCGTGGACCGGCGCCGGTTCGGCGGCCGCCGCGGGCAGGGCGAGCAGCAGGCAGGCGAGGGCTATGATCAATCTGGGCATGCGCTTCATCCCGTGGCGATCCTGTCCGACAGGGTGCGGCAACCGGCGATCCCGATCAAGCGTCGCCAAGCACCCTGACCAATTGCGCGTGCAGGGTGGGATCGCCGGCCGCGGCGACCCGACCATCCGACCCGAGCCCCAGGGGCAAGCCGTTCCAGTCGGTCACCACTCCCCCCGCGCCTTCGATGATCGGGATCAGCGCGCAGTAGTCATAGGGCTTCAGCAATGCCTCGACCACGGCGTCGACGAAGCCGCTGGCCAGCAGCGCGTAGGCGTAGCAGTCGGCGCCGTAGCGCACCAGCTTGACCGAGCGGGTCAGGGCGGCCCAGCGCTCGCCGTCCGACCCGATGAACATCTCGGGCATGGTGGCGTACAGGGCGGCGCGGCCCAGTTCGGGACAGGCGCGGGTGCGCACCGGCTGGCCGTTCAGGGTGGTCGGCCGCCCGGCGGCGCCGATCCAGCGCTCGCCGAGGATCGGCTGGTCGATCACCCCCAGCACCGGCTTGCCGCGATGCAGAAGCGCCACCAGCGTGCCGAACGACGGCTTGCCGGTGATGAACGCCTTGGTGCCGTCGATGGGGTCCAGCACCCACACCCATTCGGCGTCGGGGTTGCGCGAGCCGTGTTCCTCGCCGACGATGCCGTGGTCGGGATGGGTCGCCTCGATCAGCCGGCGCATGGCGATCTCGGCCTCGCGGTCGGCGATCGTCACCGGGCTGTCGTCGGCCTTGTCGAGCACGGCGACCGGCGTGCGGAAATGGGCGCGCACGATCGGGCCGGCGGCGTCGGCCAGCCGTTCGGCCAGGGCTACGAATTCGGCGGGGCAGGTCATCGCGGCAACGGCGGCGGGTTGGAGGTCAGGCTGCGCAGATAGGCGATCAGCGCGGCGCGGTCGGCCGCCGCGGGAACGCCCGCGAAGGTCATCTTGGTGCCCGGCGCGAAGCCGGCCGGCTTGGTCAGGAAGGCGTCCAAATTCTCATAGCTCCAATTGCCCGGCTTAGCCGTCAGCGCCTCGGAATAGGCGAAGCCGGGTTTGGCCGCGATGTCGGCGCCCACCATGTCGGCCAGATTGGGGCCGACCCGGTTGGGGGCGCCGGGATCGAAGGTGTGGCAGCTCGCGCATTTCTTGGCGACGGTCTTGCCCTCTTCGGGCTTGGCTTCGGCCAGCAGCGCCGGCATCGGCTGCTCGGGCTGGGCCTGGGCGGCCTGTTGCGGGGCGGCTTGGCCGGACGCGGCTTGTTCGG
>JADFZP010000004.1:9129-14883 GCA_015232485.1 Alphaproteobacteria bacterium | reverse complement strand
CGGACGCGGCTTGTTCGGCCGGGGCCTCGGCCACCGCGACCGGTTTGGGACGCGGCACCAGAAGGTCGCCCACCATGTTCGAGACGACGGTCAATATCAGGGCGACCAGTATGGCGCCCGCGATCATTTGCGCTTTGATCGACACGCAAGACCTCCCTCGTCCTCGCCTGGCGCAGACTAGCGGGCAGGCGGTCGCCTGTCCAACCGTGCGTGGCCATTCGCGTTCGTGGTATCTGTGGGCATTCGACGCCTTTGGAGCAAGAGCATGCCGACCCCCGTCGTGGTGATTCCCGCCCGCCTCGCCGCCACGCGGCTGCCGGGCAAGCCGCTGGCCGACATCCATGGCGAGCCGATGATCGTCCATGTCTGGCGCCGCGCCGTCGAGGCCGGCATCGGCCCGGTACTGGTGGCCTGCGGAGACCAGCCGATCGTCGAGGCGATCTTGGCGGCGGGCGGCGATGCGGTGATGACCCGCCCCGACCATCCGTCCGGCTCGGATCGGGTGTGGGAGGCGGTGCAACGCTTCGACCCCGATGGGCGCTACGACGCGGTGGTCAATCTGCAAGGCGATTTGCCGACGCTCGACCCGGCGATCGTGCGGGCGGTGCTCGATCCGCTGGCCGATCCGGCGGTCGACCTCGCCACCCTGATCACCCCGATCACCACCGTGGAAGAGCGTCAAGCCGACGGCGTGGTCAAGGCGGTGGTCTCGCTGGCCGAGGGCCAACGGGTGGGCCGCGCCCTTTATTTCAGCCGCCACGCCGTGCCGTGGGGCGAGGGGCCGCTTTACCATCACATCGGGCTGTACGCGTGGCGGCGTTCCGCCCTGGCCCGCTTCGTGGCGCTGCCGCAGGGCGTGCTCGAACGGCGCGAGCGGCTCGAGCAGTTGCGCGCGCTTGAGAACGGCATGCGGATCGACGCCGCCCTCGTTGACACCGTGCCGCTCGGCGTCGATACTCCGGCCGACCTCGAACGCGCCCGCGTTCTGCTCTCCCGAGGTTGAATCCGCCATGCCCGAGACTTCGAATCCCCGCATCATCGCCTTCCAGGGCCAGCTTGGCGCCTATTCGCACCTGGCCTGCCGGACGGCCTATCCCGACATGACGCCGCTGCCCTGCGCGGCCTTCGACGACGCCTTCGCGGCGGTGCGCGAAAGGCGGGCCGGGCTGGCCATGATGCCGGTCGAGAACTCGGTGGCCGGCCGCGTCGCCGACATCCACCACCTGCTGCCCGAATCGGGCCTGCACATCATCGGCGAGCATTTCCAGCGGGTGCATCACCACCTGCTGGCGGTGCCGGGCGCCCGGATCGAGGACATCCGGGTGGTGCGCAGCCACGTCCACGCCCTGTCGCAATGCCGCAACCTGATCCGCCGCCTGGGCATCCAGCCGGTGGTGGCCGCCGACACGGCGGGCGCGGCGGGCGAGGTGGCCGAGAAGGGCGATCCGGCGGTGGCGGCGATCGCCTCGGAACTGGCCGGCCAAATCCACGGGCTGGTGTCGCTCGAAGCCAATGTCGAGGACGCCCCCCACAACACCACCCGCTTCCTGATCATGGCGCGCGACCCCATCGAGCCGCCCGAATCGCGCCCGGTGGTGACCAGCTTCGTGTTCCGCGTGCGCAACGTGCCGGCCGCGCTTTACAAGGCGCTGGGCGGCTTCGCCACCAACGGCGTCAACATGACCAAGCTGGAAAGCTACCAAGTGGGCGGCCAGTTCGTCGCGGCGCAGTTCTACGCCGACGTCGAAGGCCACCCCGAGGAACGCAACGTCCGTCTGGCGCTCGAGGAACTCGACTTCTTCTCACGCGAGGTGCGCATCCTGGGCGTCTACCCGGCGCACCCCTTCCGCTTCAAGAACCGCGAGGCGCAGGACGAGGATTGAGAGCGCCGCCGAAGTCCTGCAACCCGATTGACAAACATGGCGCTGTTGGGTATCAAGTAGGGTAGATTTCGACAATACCATGTAACGTGCCCTGTCATAACCCGCGTCGCTTGGCCGCGCCGCTACCGGTGGAAATGCCGGTCTCCGTACAGTCGGATGGGGCAGTTGTTCTAGCAGGGCTCCCAAGGTGACTGGGAGCGGTGACCCGTACGGCATTCCCCTGATGGAGGAAAACATGGCCACAGACCCCAACACTCCGGCCGCCATCCCGGCTGCGGACGAACCCGCCGCCACCGAAGAACTGACCGAGGCCGAACTCGGCGCCGTCAGCGGCGGCATTTCGACCGAGCCCGTGCCGCGGCTCCACAATCTGCTGAAGCCGAGCGGCCTGACCGGGTTGAAGCTGAAACAGCCCGACAGCCTCTGACGGGGCTGGGAACGGGGGAGCCGTGTCGTGAGCGGTGCACCCCCGCCGCTGGTCTTTATGGGGCCCAGCCTGCCCCGATCCGCCGCCGCCACGCTCCTGGAGGCTGATTTCCAGCCGCCGGCGCGACGCGGCGATATTCACCGGGCGATCCGCGCCGGTGCGCGGTGCGTCGTGCTGATCGACGGGGAATTCCACGGCTGCCCGTCGGTATGGCCGCGCGAGATCGTCGATGCGCTGGCCGACGGTGTGGCGGTGCACGGGGCATCGAGCATGGGCGCCTTGCGGGCGGCCGAACTCCACACCCTCGGCATGACCGGCCACGGTCGCATTTTCGAATGGTACCGCGACGGCCTCATCGAGGCCGACGACGAGGTCGCGTTGATCTATGGCCCGGCCGAACTGGGCTGGCCGGCCCTGTCGGAACCACTGGTCAACATACGTGCGACGCTGGAGGCCGCCGTCGCCCAGTCGGAGCCCGACGCCCTGACGCCGGCGGAGGCGTCGGCGGCACTGGAGATGGCCAGGGCCATGCCCTTCCCGCGGCGCGGCGCCGCCGCGTTGGTCAATGAGATCGGTTGCCCCCGGCTGGCCCGTTGGCTGACCACCCGGCGCGTCGACCGGAAGCGCCTGGATGCCGAACTGGCGCTGCGCGCGATCGCCCGGATGTCCAGCGCGTCGCATGGGGGCGCCGCTCTTCCCCAGGTCGGTCGGGACGCGGATTGGGCGCCCTTCCGGCTGAGCGCGGCGTTGGGCCTCGATCGGCCCGAGGATCTGGCCCCGTCCCTGGTCGCCCGCCACCACGGCCTGGACGAGGCCGCCTTGCCCGAGTTGTACCGCCGGCTTTCGGCCCGTTTCTGGCGGGAGCGCGCCTCCGCGGAGGGCGAAATGGATGTTGCCGCGTGGCTCGCCCATCAGGGCATCAGCCATCCCGACCGCACCGGCGATGCCCTGGTGGATTGGGTGGTCGACGCTGGCCCCCCGCATTTCGGCTACGGCAAATGGTGCTTCGAGGTGGAACTGGACGGATGGCTGCGCGGGACACGGACGTGAGCATGGACCTGGCGGTCCGCTATGCCGAGGGCACGCAACGGCTGGTGTCCCCCGAGGAGACGCTGGCGCGCGTCACCCCTCATCTGGCCGCCGTCGGTGTCACCCGCGTCGCGGACATCACCGGGCTGGACCGGCTCGGCATTCCGACCTTCTGCGCGGTGCGCCCTCAAGCCTTTCTGGTACAGGTCACCAACGGCAAGGGGTTGACCCCGGCCGCCGCGCGCGCGTCGGCGATCATGGAGGCGGTGGAGCACGCCCATTCCGAATGGCCGCCATCGGCGCCGCGCTTCGCGTCGATGGCGGAACTGGCGGCGGAAGGGACGCCGTTTCTGCCGGTCGACGCTTTGCCCAACCGCCTGCCGGGCCTGTTCATGTCCGACAACCGCCGGCTTGCCTGGATCGAGGCGCGGAACCTGACGCTGGACGGCGATGGCGGGGCGGTTCTGGTGACGGCGTGCGCCGCCCATCTGATCGATCCGATCGTGGCGCTGCCGTCGACCAACGGGCTGGCCTCCGGCAATCACATCGTCGAGGCGACGCTACACGCCCTGTACGAGTTGATCGAGCGCGATGCCGTGACCCGCCTCGGCCGCGGCGGCCTGCGCCTGCCCAAAGGCCTGTCACGGCTGATCGATCTCGGCGGCTTGCCCGAGGGACCGGTGGCGGGGTTGCGCGACCGGCTGACCGCGGCCGGAGTGGAACTGGTGTTGATCCGCGTGGAGACACTGGCGCCGGTGACCACCATGTGGGCGGTGCTGCTCGATCCCGATGCCCAGCATGCCTGCTCGCGCGTCAATATGGGCCAAGGCAGCCATCTCAGCCCGACCATCGCCGCCACCCGCGCCATCACCGAGGCTGCGCAGAGCCGCCTGACCTTCATTCACGGTGCCCGCGAGGATCTGTCGGCGGACTCCTACCGGTTCACCCCGGCCCATGCCCGGCTGGTCGGATTCTTCCAGGGGCGGCGGGGAGATCTCGCATGGAGCGACCTTCCAGACCATTCGTCCGGCGACCTGGGCCGGGATCTCGCGCTTGTGCTCGGCGGCCTGGCGGCTGCCGGTTTCGGGCAGGTGCTGCGGATCGATCTGACCCGCCGTGATCCGGGCATTCCGGTGGTCAAGTTGGTGGTTCCGGGATTCGCCTTCCATCCTGTCCTCACGCGGGCATGGGCGACGCGGTAGTCGGAAGCGGCCCAACACCGCTCCCGCAGCGCGCGCGTTCGAGAATGGCTCCTCGACGGCCCGTCACGCCCGCCGCCAAGCGACCTTCAGCAAGCCTACCGCCGGAACTCGCCCGGCCGGGCCTTGGCGTCGACCGGCTTGGCGCGGATCGGCCGCCAGGCGCCGTTGACGCGTTCCCAGGGCAGCGGGTTGCCGAGGAAGCGTTCGGCCTGCTGGCGGATGGCGTTGGCCGAGAAGGGCTTGGCGACCACGCCGTGATAGCCGGCTTCCAGCGCCGCCTTGATCTTGCCCACGCTGCCATCGGCGGGGATCAGGATGCCGACCGCCTGCGGGCAGGGCGAGTCCGAGGCGCCGCGCAGCATGCGCATCATTTCGATGCCGTCCAGCGGGCTCATGCCGTCGTCCGAGAAGACGATGTCGACCGCGGTGCGCAGTATGTTCACCTCTTGCAGGAAGTGCGCGCCGTCCGAGGCCTCGACCACGTGGCTGGCGCCAAAGCCGCGCAGGATGGTGCGCAGGGTGCGGCGTATCTCGACGCTGTCGTCGACCACGCCGACCGAAATCTTGGTCCAGTCGACCTTGACCGCCGGGCGCGGCGCGGCGGCCGCCGGCTCGGCCTTGACGAGCGAGCGGACGTGGCTGGCCAGCTTGGTGTCGGTGTTCTTGATATGGCCCATCAGCCACATCCGCAGGAACTTCACCAGATCCAGCCGGGTGGCTTGGCCGGCGCGATAGGCGTTGCGGTTGTCGACGTACAGCTTGAGCAGGAGCGCATGCTCCTTCTTATGGTTCGTCGCGTCGCCGTAGCTGGTTTCGGCCATCAGGGATTCTTCGCGCGCGAAGTGCTCGGCGGTGTAGATGCCCAGCGTGTCCATCACGTTGCCGATCGCCTGGGCGTCGTCGTCCGACGCGTCGAACAGGTCGTTCAGGCACTGCACCAGCGTGCGATGATCGTCGTCGATCATCTCGTTGCCGACCAGCAGCGAATCATCCCAAGGCATATACGTCATTGCCACTCTCCCCTGATGGTCCCGCGCCGCATCATGGGACAGTCGTGGCAAAGTCCGCAAGTGGTCAGGGCGCGAAATCGGGGCTCAAAACCCAGGCCACGACCGCCCGGCGTTCCCGCTCGCCAAATTCGTGGGCGAAGGACGGCATGCCCCGAAACCCGAATGTTACCCGGTTGTAAACGAATTGCGGCTGATAGCGCGAC
>JADFZP010000004.1:7357-9029 GCA_015232485.1 Alphaproteobacteria bacterium | reverse complement strand
ATGTCATGCCGAACGCCGGCCGGCAATGAGTTTTGAGGTGGTAACCTGTCGGGATGGACGGTCGACCACCGGGATGCCTCCCGGTGGTCGACCGGAGAGGATCAATCCTTGCGGAAATCCTCGTGGCAGGCCTTGCAGGTGCCGACCAGCGCCTTGAAGGCGTCGCGCGTCTCGGCCTTTTCGCCGGCCTTGGCGGCCTCGGCCATCGCGACGGCGGCGGTGTGGGCGTTCTTGCCGGCCTTGTCGAACTTGGCGCGCTCGGTCCAGATGTTGCCCTTGGCCTTGGTCTCGCCCTGATCCGAGCCGGGCGGGAAGGCGTTGCCCAAATGCTGGAAGGCTTCGAGCACGCCATTGGCGTGATAGGTCAGGTTGTCGACCGGGCCGTTCTTGGCCGCCAGGATCGAGCGCAGGCCCATCATGTGGCCGGCCGCCACCTTGTAGATGCCTTGGCGGTGCAGGATGGTGGCGTTGTTCTCTTCGGCGCGCGCCTCGAAGGCTACGGCGGACGTGACGGCGGCGGCGAAGGCGGCGAAGGCCAGCTTCTTGATCATTGAGAAATCCCCCTCGGATGACGAATCGCGGCGCGACTGTAAGGCTTGGCGGTGGCGCGCGAAACCTCCGCGTTTGAAGACGCACCGTTTCCCACGTCGAAACGATCGGATCTTGTCGGCCGGCCGGCCCCACCCCATCTGCAAGCCATGCGCCGAAGACGGAAAGCCTTGCCGCTTCTTTTGACCGAGCTGGCCTTGTCCTCGTGGGAGACCATCGCCCATCGCTCGGCGATGATGGCGTCTGGGGCCTGCTCGGACCGGGAGTATCGCCGCATGGTCGAGGAGAAGATGCGCGCCGCCCGACAAAGCGGCGCCGCCCTGATGACGGGGGCGACGGGCGCCGCGCTGTTGATGGGCGCGCTGCGTCCCTGGCACGCCGGCGCGACGCGCAACGCGCGGCGGCTGCGCAAACGCAAACCCGTTGCGGTCAGGCCGGCTCGACCACGTTGAACGAACCGGCTTCGTGGTCGAGCGCCGACAGGGTGCCCCGCTCCAAGTCGAACCACCAGCCATGCAGGGCGATCTCGCCGGCCGTCTCGCGCTCGGCGATCCAGGGAAAGCTGCGCAGGTTTTCAATCGAACGCATGATGCCGGCCTGCTCGACGTGGCGCTCGTCATGCGCCGCGTGGCCGCCGCCTTCGCAGGCGGCCAGCGAGATCCAGGGCGTGATGAATTCGCGGTCGACCGGGCGCCCCCGCGCCGCCTCGCACAAGGCGTGGATGCCGCCGCACTGGGAATGGCCCAGCACCACGATGTCGCTGACGCCCAAGTCGCGCACGGCGAATTCCAAGGCGGCGCTGGTGCCGTGGTAATGGCCGTCCGGCTGATAGGGCGGAACCAGATTGGCGACGTTGCGCACCACGAACAACTCGCCCGGCTCGGCATTGAACAGGATGGCGGGATCGACCCGGGAGTCCGAGCAGGCGATCACCAACAGGTGCGGCCTTTGCCCCTTGCGGGTCAGACCCTCGAACAGTTCCGGGCGCTGTTCGAAATAGGTCGCCCGGAACACTCGGAAGCCGGCGAGCAGCTTGTTGGTTTTTTGCATTGAGGCCGCCAAATTGGTCCGCGAATGGACGGAAACAATATCACGAAAGCCGCTTTTCCGCACGGCGAAACGG
>JADFZP010000004.1:3980-7257 GCA_015232485.1 Alphaproteobacteria bacterium | reverse complement strand
CCCGTCAAGCGCCCTGCCCGAGATTCATCGACAGGCCGCCATCGATGGTGAAGGTCTGGCCGCTGACGTAATCGGCGTCCTCGGAGGCCAGATAGACCGCCAGCCGGGCGATTTCGCGCGGTTCCGCCGCCCGCTTCCAGGGAATGCTTTGGACCTGTTCCTCGCGCGCCTTCGCGTCGTCGATGGCCCGCTGATTGAACGGGGTCAGGACCATGCCGGGCGCGATGTTGTTGACGTTGATGTGGTCGGGGGCAAGCTCGAGGCAAAGCGTGCGCGTCAGGTTGCGCAACCCGCCTTTCGAGGCGTCGTAACCGGCCGAGCCGGCCCGCGGGATTTCCTGGTGGACCGAGGTGACGTTGATGATCTTGCCCTTGCCTCCCGCCCGGCGGCGCATTCGGATGAACAGCCTGCAGCAGAAGAACGGGCCGTAAAGATTGGTCCGCAACATGTTGTCCCAATCCTCGATCGGCATGTCGGCGACCGGCGTGCCGGTCGAATCGATTCCCGCGTTGTTGACCAGGATGTCGGGAAGTCCCAGCTTTTCCTCGGTTTCCTGGAAAAGTCGCTCGACCTCGTCGGGCTGGCGCTGGTCCAGCCGGACGACGATGGCGCGGCGGCCGGCCGCCTCGATCATTTTCCGCGTTTCCTCGGCGCCGTTCCGGTCATGGAAATAGGTGACGGTCACATCCGCCCCCTCCTCGGCGAAAGCCACGGCGGTCGCCTGACCAATGCCGGAATCCGACCCGGTCACGATGGCGATCTTGCCTTTGAGCATGTCGGTCATCTCATCCCTCCCGCTCGGGGCATCGGCTCGAGGGACCGAGCCCCCAAGCCGATGCGCTCGCCAAGCCTATTGCCGCCGCTCTTGCGGCGGCTGGTTCTAGGTCGACCCCCCAGCCGTGGATGGTGTCGATCAGGATGTCCGCCGCGGTCTCCGTCATGGCCGGTCTCCTTGCAGGCATATCAATTCACAACGGAGCGGGGCTTGGCCGTGTTCTCCAAAACGCCATAATCGCCGCTCGCTTCCGCCCGTATCGCCCCGTCGCGGAACCTTGGGACGCCTTCCACCGTTGGCTTCTGGGGCGATCGGATGGAGCGAAACCGACGGCATCGCGCCCGAGGAATACCGCCGCGCCACCGAAGTCACCTATCTGGGCTATGTCCACGGGACCATGGCGGCGCTGAAGCGGATGAAGCCGCGGGACCGGGGGACCATCGTCCAGGTCGGCTCGGCCTTGGCCTATCGCTCGATCCCGCTGCAATCGCCCTATTGCGGCGCCAAGGCGGCGATCCGCGCCTTCACAGACTCGTTGCGCTGTGAACTGCTGCACGATCGCAGCCATGTTCGCCTGACCGTGGTCCACCTTCCGGCCGTCAACACCCCGCAGTTCGATTGGGCGCTGGCCCGCATGCCGGGCAAGCCGCGTCCGGTGGCCCCCGTCTACCAGCCCGAACTCGCCGCCCGGGCGATCGTCTGGGCGGTGGGCGCCGGGCGGCGCGAGGTCTTGCTGGGGCCGGCCACCGTGCTGGCCATATGGGCCAACAAGTTCGCGCCGGGCCTGCTCGACCGGTATTTGGCCCGCACCAATTATCAGGCGCAGCAGCGGTCGCGGCCCGCCTCGCCCGCCGCGCCGGCCAACCTGTTCCAGACCGTGCGCGGCGCGCACCGCACGCGGGGATCGTTCGACGACGAGGCGCGCGAGGGCAGCCTGCAATGGACGTTGTCGCGCCATCGCCGCTGGCTGGCCGCCGGGGCGGTCGCGCTGGGCCTCGCCGCCCTGGCGCTTAGTCGTCCTGGCCGCGCCGGTGGGCGGGTCCGCCCGACGAGGTGAGGTTGTGGGCGGTGTTGACCAACGACACATGGGAAAACGCCTGCGGGAAGTTCCCCAACCGCCGGCCCAGGCGAGGGTCGAACTCCTCGGCCAGAAGGCCCACGTCGTTGCGCAGTGACAGCAGGTGCTCGAAAACGCCCAACGCCTCGTCGCGCCGCCCCATCATCTCCAGGACGTCGGCGTACCAGAACGAGCACGCGAGGAAGGCGCCCTCGCCGGACGGCAGGCCGTCGACCTCGACGGAGTTGCGATAGCGGTGGACCAGCCCGTCCTCCAGCAGTTCCCTTTCGATCGCCGCGACGGTTTCCCGGACCCGCGGATCGTCGCAGGGAAGGAAGCCCACCAAAGGCATCATCAGCAGGGCCGCGTCGGTCTCGGTGGCGCCGTAATACTGCGCGAACATGTTGCGGTCGGCGTTCCATCCATTGCGGCAGACATCGTCATGGATGGCCCGCCGCAGGGCGCGCCAGCGGTCGAGATCGCCGGCCAGCCCGAAACGCTCGGCATCCTTGATCGCGCGATCCATCGCGACCCAGGCCATCACCTTCGAGTGGGTGAAGTGCCGCTTGGGACCGCGCACCTCCCACAGGCCTTCGTCCGGCTCGTTCCAATGGCCTTCGAGGAAGTCGAGGAACGCCTTCTGGAGATCCCACATCTCGGGCTGCGGGTCGAGATCCATGGCGCGCCCCACATGGAAGGCGTCCATCATCTCGCCGAACACGTCCAACTGGCGCTGGCACCGCGCCTCGTTTCCCACCCGCACCGGCGCGCTGCCTTCGTAGCCGGCGAGCCAGGGGACGCGCCATTCCGGCATCATGGGTTCGCCAGCCACGCCGTAAAGCGCCTGAAGCTCGCGCGGCTCGCCCGCCACGGCGCGCAACAGCCACTCCCGCCAAGCATGGGCCTCGTCGACGAAGCCCGAGGTCATCAGCGAGTACAAGGTGAAGGTGGCGTCGCGCAGCCAGCAGAACCGGTAATCCCAATTGCGCACCCCGCCGATCTTTTCGGGAAGCGACGTGGTCGGGGCGGCGACGATGCCGCCGGTCGGACCGTAGGTGAGCGCCTTCAGGGTGATCAGCGAGCGGACCACCGGGTCGCGCCAGCGCGACGCGCCGCGGTATTGGGACGCCCATCGCGTCCACCAGTCGAGGGTGGCGGCCAAGCCGGCGTCGGGGTCGAGACGCCCGGTATACGCATCCTGCGACGGGTGCCAGGCCATCACGAAAGCGACGGTCTCGCCCCGCGCCACGGTGAAATCGGCGCGGGCGAGACGGTTGTCGGCCTCCATCGGCATGGGGGCGTGGACATGCACCGCGTCCGGCCCGGCGATGGCGGTCAGCGCGCCGTCGTGGCGGCGGACCCAGGGCGCCAGCCGGCCGTAGTGGAAACGCAACGCCATGTCCGACCGCATGGCGACGCGACCGCTTAGGCCGGTGACCTGGCGC
>JADFZP010000004.1:0-3880 GCA_015232485.1 Alphaproteobacteria bacterium | reverse complement strand
GCGATCTTCCCAGACCAGGCCGGCGCTGATCAGGAAGATGGCGGCATTGACCAGCGGGTTGAACGACTGGAAATCCGGCATGCCGAACTCCTTCAGGGGCAGGCCGGAACGAACGCCACCGGCAGCCCCAGCCACAGGATGGCGACCAGGGAGAGTCCCGCCATCGCCGCGGCGAAGAACGCGACTTGGCGCTCGGGCGGGGCCGAGCGGCGGCGGCCGATCTCCCGCGCCAGCACCCAGACCGTGGCGCTCGCGGCGATCAGGGTCGCGGCAAGGATCGCCGGCTTGACCACCCAGTTGGCGCCCCGCGCGCAGGCCACGGCCGTCACGCCGTAAACCAGCGCGAGATTCGCCGCCCAAAGGATCGGACCGGCCCCGATCCTGAAAATGCCGGCGAAGAGGCGACGAGCGGTATCGGCCATCGGGGCTCCTCTAAAGGACAAGCGGTCCCAGGTGAACCATCGCCAGGGCGACCAGCCCCTGGGCGACGGCGTAGTGCCACAGCAGCAGGGTGTTGTCGAAGGTGGCCCGGCGGTGGCGGTGGAGCAGCCCGGCAAGCGAGCGCGCCAAGGTGTAAAGGGCCATCACCGCCAGGGTGAACACGAACAATCCCTGGAGCGCCGCCATCGTATAGACCACCGCGCCGTAAGCGCTGTCGACCGGGGACAGCCCGGTTCGCCGCAGCCCAGTCACCTCGACCGCCAGCGCCGCCGCCAACGCCAGCGCGGCCAAGGCCAGCCCGCCGCGCATCCGCCAATGGGCGTCCACCGCCAGCCGGCGTCCCGACCACCAAATCAGGCCACTGGAGATCAGCAGCAGCAGGGCGGACCCCGCCGGCCATCGCCACTCGGGCAAAACCTGTCCGGTGGCGGCCGGCCAAACGTCGGGCGACACCGTCCACAGGAAGAAATACGAGAACAGCAGCGACGCGAAGACGGTGCCGGCGACCAGCAGCAGCACCA
Organism: Alphaproteobacteria bacterium; assembly: GCA_015232485.1. GTDB lineage: Bacteria > Pseudomonadota > Alphaproteobacteria > Rhodospirillales > Magnetospirillaceae > JADFZP01. The sequence goes on along the minus strand of JADFZP010000004.1, from coordinate 2,918 downwards.
CCGTGGCCCACCACGAATGGGATCGCGGCCCCGCACAATTGACGGGCAGAACGATGCCTCCGCCGATCGGGACGGGAGGATGGGCGGTTCCGGGATCGGTGTCCCACATCCACCGCACCAGCATGCCCAAGGCGATCACGCCGCAGATCGACGCCGGCACCACCAGCTTGACGGTGAGCAGCAGGAAGAAGGCGGCGGTGAACCACGCCGCCAGCACCGTCGGCCAGCCCGGCCCCGGCAACTGCATCACGTATTGCGGCTTGGCGGAGATGGCGCTGGTGACGATGGTCTCGCGCCGGCCGGTGGCCGTCCCCGGCAAGTAATAGCGGCCGTCATCGATGTCCCTGGCCAGATTCGGCTGATCCCACAGCGGCTCCAGGCTGGTGACGATGGGGATCGAGCGGGTGTTGTAATTGCCGCCCGGCAGCCATTCCAGGGTGCCGGCGTTCCAGACGTTGCCGGCGTTGGTCCCGGTGAACGGGCGGAAGTTTCGGGCCAGGTCGATCAGGAACACCAGCGCGCCCAGCCCCAGGATGAAGGCGCCGATGGTCGAGGTCATGTTGATCCACCCCCAGCCCAACTCGGCGGGATAGGTCCACACGCGCCGCGGCATGCCCATCAGTCCGGCGATGTGCTGCGGGAAGAAGGCCAGGTTGAAGCCCACGAACATCAGCCCGAAGCACCACCGACCCAGGCGCTCGGACAGCGCCCTCCGGCTGGCGGTCGGCGCCCAGTAATAGAAGGCGGCGAACAGCGGGAAGACCATGCCGCCGATCATCACGTAGTGAAAATGGGCGACCACGAAAAAGGTGTCGTGGGTCTGCCAGTCGAACGGCACCACCGCGACCATCACGCCGGTCAGGCCGCCCAGGGTGAAAATGGCCAAAAACCCCAGCACGAACAGGCTCGGCACGGTCAGCCTCAGCTTGCCCTTGGCGATGGTGGCGATCCAGGCGAAGACCTGGATGCCGCTGGGCACCGCCACCGCCATGCTGGCCGCCGAGAAGAACGACAGCGACAGCTTGGGCAGGCCGGTGGCGAACATGTGGTGGACCCAGACGCCGAAGGCGATGAAGCCGGTGGCCACCAGCGCCAGCACCACCCAGCGATGGGCCACCAGCTTGGTGCCGCACATGGTGGGCAGGATCGTCGACACGAAGCCGGCGGCCGGCAGGAAGATGATGTAGACGTCGGGATGGCCGAAAAACCAGAACAGGTGCTGCCACAGCAGGGGATCGCCGCCCTTCTCGGCGATGAAGAAGGGCCAGTGGAAGCTGCGCTCGATCTCCAGAAGCGCGGTGCCCAGGATCACCGCCGGGAAGCCGAACACGATCATCACGGCGAACACCAGCATCGCCCAGGAATAGACCGGCAGCTTGTCCAGCGTCATCCCCGGCGCCCTGGTCCTCAGCACGCCGATCAGGATTTCGATGGCTCCGGCGATCGCCGATATCTCGATGAAGCCGATGCCCAGCAGCCAGAAATCGGCGTTGTGGCCGGGCGAGAATTCGTAGCTGGTGAGCGGCGGATACATGAACCACCCGCCATCCGGCGCCAGGCCGAAGAACAGCGAGCAAAAGAACACCAGCCCACCCACCGCGTAGGCCCAGAAGGCGTAGGCCGACAACCGCGGAAAGGGCAGGTCGCGGGCCGCCTGCATGTTGGGCAGCAGATAGACCCCCATGGCCTCGACCGCCGGCACGGCGAACAGGAACATCATCATCGTGCCGTGCATGGTGAAGACCTGGTTGTAGGTCGCCTGCGGCAGGAAGTCGTTTTCGGGAACCGCGAGTTGAACCCGGATCAGCAGGGCCAGGATGCCGGCCAGCACGAAGAACAGCATCGCCGCGCCGACATAGAACAGGCCGATATAGGTGTTGTTGACCGCCGAGATCAGCCGCCAGCCGGAAGGCGCCCGCCACACCGCCCGAAGCCGTTCCGCTTCCTCGGGGGGGCGCGGCAGGGGATTGGGAAAACCACTCATTCCAGGCTCTCCAGCCAGGCGGCGAGGGCGCGCAGTTCCTCGCCGCGATAGATCGGGAAGGCGGGCATTTGGACGCCGGGCTTGAGGTGTCCGGGATCGACGATCCAGGCGGCCAGGGTTCCCCGGTGGGTCGGCAGCAGGCCGGCGCCGATGGTCAGCCGGCCGCCCACATGGGTGAGGTCGGGGCCGATGGCGCCGGCGGCCGGCGTGCCGCGCACGCCGTGGCAGGCCGGGCAGCCCGAGGCCAGGAACAACTCGCGCCCCCGCCGCGTCTCGTCGCTGGTCGGCTCGACCGCCGGCGCGGCCTGGGCCGCCATCCAGCGGTCGAAGGATTCGTTGGTCTCGGCCACCACCATGAAGGCCATCAGCGCATGGGCGCCGCCGCAGTACTCGGCGCATTGTCCGCGGTAGGTTCCCGCCCGTTCGGCGGCAAGCGACAGCGTGTTGACATGGCCTGGCAGCATGTCGAGCTTGCCCGCCAAACTGGGCACCCAGAAGCTGTGAATGACGTCGGCCGTGGTCAGCTCGACGTCGACGCTTCGCCCGACCGGGAGGCGGAGTTCGTTGGCGGTGCTGAACAGGGGGCGCCCGTCGGGGCCAAGATAGGTCACCCGCCACCACCATCGCTCCCCCACCACCTGGATGCGGAAGGGGGCCGGCGGCGCCGAGGCGCCTTGGCCGGTGATCGACAGGCTCCAGACCAGCAGCGCCGAAAGCAGGACGATGGGAAACACCAGTCCCGCGCCGAGCACCCAGCCTTCCCGCGAGGCCCAGGCCGGGCGATTGGCCGGCGCCAACGCCGCGTAAGCGGCCAGCGCGAGCACGGCCACCAGGATCAGCGCCGCCGCCGCGAACATGGTCCAGCTCAGGGTGGCGATTTGTTCCGCCGCGGCGCCGCCGGGGTCGAGGGCCGATTGCGGCCCCGAGCACCCGC
>JADFZP010000593.1 GCA_015232485.1 Alphaproteobacteria bacterium | reverse complement strand
GGCGCGGCGCAGCATTTCAGCGCACGGGCGGATGAAACCGTGTTATCTCATCCGCTCGACGCCCCTGGCCGGGCCTTCAACGCACTGAAAGCTTCGTACGCGACATGATGTTTTTTCCAGAAAGCCATCCGCTCTCCCGCGCTCTGAGCGAGCGCGGCTACAGTGACGCGACCGCCGTTCAGACGGCGGTGCTCGAACCCGGCGCGCAGGACCGCGACCTGCTGGTTTCGGCGCAGACGGGATCGGGCAAGACCGTCGCCTATGGCTTGGCGATCGCCAAGACCCTGATGGGCGACGCGTCCATGCTGGAGCCGGCGGCCGAGCCGCTGGCCCTGATCGTCGCCCCCACCCGCGAGTTGGCCTTGCAGGTGCATCGCGAGCTGAGCTGGCTTTATCAGCATGCCGGCGGGCGCGTGGTGTCGTGCGTCGGCGGCATGGACCCGCGCAGCGAGCAGCGGATGCTGGGCCAAGGCGCCCATATCGTGGTCGGCACGCCCGGCCGCCTGCGCGACCATCTGGAACGGGGCGGATTGAAGATCACTCGGCTGAAGGCCGTGGTGCTGGACGAGGCGGACGAGATGCTCGACCTCGGCTTCCGCGAGGATCTCGAATTCATCCTCGAGGCGACGCCGCGCGAACGCCGGACCCTGCTGTTCTCGGCCACGCTGCCCAGCGACATCGTCACCATGGCCAAGCGCTACCAGCGCCACGCCTGGAGGATCGCCGTCTCGGCCGGGCAACAGGGCCATGCCGACATCGAATACCGCGCCGTCCGCGTCGCGCCGAACGAGATCGAGCACGCGGTGGTCAATCTGCTGCGCTTTTTCGAATCGCCCACCGCGCTGGTGTTTTGCAACACCCGCGACTCGGTTCGGCACCTTCAGGCGATTCTGCTGGAACGCGGATTCGCCGCCGTGTCGCTGTCGGGCGAACTCAGTCAAAACGAGCGCAACCATGCGCTTCAGGCGTTGCGCGACGGGCGGGCGCGGGTCTGCGTGGCCACCGACGTCGCGGCGCGCGGCATCGACCTGCCCAATCTCGGGCTGGTCATCCATGCCGAAATGCCCTTGAACGCCCAGGTCTTGCAGCATCGCAGCGGCCGCACCGGCCGCGCCGGCCGCAAGGGCATCAGCGTCCTTTTGGTCCAGCTTTCGCGCCGCCGCCGCGCCGAGTTGCTGCTGCATTCCGCCAATGTCCAAGCCATTTGGGGCGGCCCGCCCTCGGCCGAGGACATCCGCAAGCTGGATCAGGAGCGGCTGCTGCAAAGCCCGCTGCTGACCAGGGATCTGACCGACGACGATCTGGCGATGGCCAAGGCCCTGCTGGCCGAACGCGCGCCCGAAGACATCGCCGCCGCGCTGGTGCGGATGTACCGCTCGCATCTGCCCGCCGCCGAGGAGGTGTTCGATCCCGGCCCCGGCTCGCCCGATTCGCGGCCCTTCCGTGACGCGGGGGAAGCGCGCGAGCGTCGCCCCGAGCGGATGAGCGGCCCCAGCGTGTGGTTCCGCCTGGACGTCGGTCGGCAGAAGAACGCCGATCCGCGCTGGCTGATCCCGATGATCTGCCGCCAGGGCAAGATCACCAAGCAAGAGATCGGCGCGATTCGCGTTCTTGAGCGCGAAACCAAGTTCGAGATCGACGCGTCGGTCGCCGAGCGGTTCACGGCGGCGGTGTCCCAGGTCAAGCGGGGCGACGTTCGCATCGATCGCTTGGCCGAGTCGCACGCCGAGCCCGAGCGGCACAAGCCCTCGCGCCGGCCCGCCGACGCCGCCGCCCCGAAACACCACCGCAAGGCGGAGCGCTCGAAAAGCTGATAAGGCTCACCGCCTGGGCTGCGCCCCCAACTGGCCGGCGATCCAGTCGCGGTGGCGGCGTTCGTCTTGCTGGTTACGCTCGACCAGCGTGCGGATGTCGGGCGGCAGGGCGCGGGTCAAGGCGCGGTCGTGGACGTCGTTGGTCAGTTCCTCGTTGCTGCGCATCGCCATCAACGCCGCCGTGTCGCCCAGGCTGGCGGTCACCGCGGTGAAGCCCTCGATGGCGAAGCCCATCAGGTCGCGGCGGGACGGCGGTTCGCCGCCCAGCCTCCTTTCCCACACCGTGCTCGAACCCTCCAGATGGTCATATGTTCGCGGGTCGAATCGAGTCTTGCTTGCGACTCGCGCGAGTCGATTCCATGATGGTGGGGGACTCGCCTTGCAAGAGGTGGCGAACCGGGGGCGGAATGCATAAATGAAAGGTCGAGGCGGGACGACTCCCGCCCGGCCATGCCGGAGGAGGGCGCCTATGATTTCGACGATCGAGGGCGGACGCGAGGACATGATGGGCATGTCGCCGGGCGAGGTCCTCTGGCTGCGAGACCATCTTGGCGACGACGGCGCCGCGAAGGACCTGGCCTCGCTTTACGAGCGGGCGATTCACGACCCCGACGCGCGCGAGGAATTCGACACGGCGCTTCTGCGCTTCCGCGACTCGGACGCCTATACCGAGGTGCTGATGCGCATGTTCAGCGCGTAA
>JADFZP010000592.1 GCA_015232485.1 Alphaproteobacteria bacterium | reverse complement strand
CTTGATCCGGCCATCTCGTGGGATGCCCGTGTCGAGCACGGGCATGACGGCCTCCAATTTTCCCGCTCTGACGGCCTCCAATTTTCCCGCTCTGACGGCCTCCAACTTTCCCGCTCGTCATGGCCGGACTTGATCCGGCCATCTCGTGGGATGCCCGTGTCAAGCACGGGCATGACGGCCTCCAATTTTCCCGCTCTTGATCCGGCCATCTTCGCGGGATGCCCGTGTCGAGCACGGGCATGACGACGGCCTCCAATTCTCCCGCTCGTCATCTTGACGACGAACGGGTAGCCTCAGATATGAATCGCCCGTCCATCCACCGCCAGGGCGGCTTCCTTCAGGGCTTCGCCCAGGCCGGGATGGGCGTGGCAGGTGCGGGCCACGTCTTCGGACGAGCCGCCGTACTCCATCGCCAGCACGATCTCGGCGATCAGGTCGCCGGCTTCGGGGCCGACGATGTGGGCGCCCAGGATGCGGTCGGTGGTGGCGTCGGCCAGGATCTTGACGAAGCCGTCGGCGTCGGCGTTGCAGCGGGCGCGCGAATTGGCCATGAAGGGGAACTTGCCGGCCTTGTAGGCGATGTTCTTGGCCTTGCACTGCTCCTCGGTCAGGCCGACCGAGGCGACTTCGGGGTGGGTGTAGACCACGCTGGGGATGGCGTCGTAATTGACGTGCGGCTTCTGGCCGGCCAGCATTTCGGCGATCGCCACACCCTCGTCCTCGGCCTTGTGGGCCAGCATGGCGCCGCCGATCACGTCGCCGATGGCGTAGATGCCGGGCACGCCGGTCTGGAAGTGGTCGTCGACCTGGATGAAGCCCTTGTTGGTCAGGCCGATTCCGGCCTCTTCGAGGCCTAAGCCCTCGACATGGGGGCGCCGGCCGATGGCGACCAGCACCACGTCGGCGTCGATCTGCTCGGCGGGACCGCCGGCGGCGGGCTCGACGGTCAGCGAGACTCCCCCCTCGGCCAAAGTGGCGCCCGAGACCTTGTGGCCCAGCTTGAAGGCCAGGCCCTGCTTTTCCAGGATGCGCTGCATCTGCTTCGAGACTTCGCCGTCGAAGGGCGGCAGCACGCGGTCGAGATATTCGATCACCGTGACGCGGGCGCCCAGGCGGCGCCACACCGAGCCCAGTTCCAGTCCGATCACGCCCGCGCCGATCACCACCATGTGGGTGGGGACGGCTTGCAGGGTCAGCGCGCCGGTTGACGACACGATGGCCTTCTCGTCGATCGTCACGCCGGGCAGCGGGGTGACCTCCGAGCCGGTGGCGATGACGATGCTTTTGGTCGACAGGGTTTGTTCGCCGCCATCGGCCAGGGTGGCGATCACCGTGCCGGGCGAGGCGATGCGGCCGGCGCCGACCACATAGGTCACCTTGTTCTTCTTGAACAGGCCCTCGATGCCCTTGGTCAGGGTTCCGACCACCTTGTCCTTGCGGCCCAGCATGGCGGCCAGGTCGAGTTCGACGCTGGTGCGGATGCCGTGCTCGGCCAGATGATGGCGGGCCGTGTCGAAGTGATGCGACGATTGCAGCAGCGCCTTCGAGGGGATGCAGCCGACATTCAGGCAGGTGCCGCCCAGGGTGCCGCGCTTCTCGACGCAGGCCGTCTTCAGACCCAACTGCGCCGCGCGGATGGCGGCCACATAACCGCCCGGCCCGCCGCCGATGATGACGACGTCGAAGCTGTCGCTCATGAAACGCCTCCCCTGCTCAACCAGTGGTCAACTAAACCTAAAAATCACATCCCCAGCAGAATCCGCGCCGGGTCTTCGATGCAGTCCTTGACCCGCACCAGGAACGACACCGCCTCGCGGCCGTCGATGACGCGGTGATCGTAGGACAGCGCCAGATACATCATCGGGCGGGCCTCGATGCGTCCGCCTTCGACCACCATCGGGCGCGACATGGTCTTGTGCATGCCCAGGATGCCCGATTGCGGCGGGTTGAGGATCGGGGTGCTCATCAGCGAGCCGTAGACGCCGCCATTCGAGATGGTGAAGGTGCCGCCGGTCAGCTCCTCCATCGACAGCTTGCCGTCGCGGGCGCGCTTGCCCAGCTCGGCGATCTTCTTCTCGATGTCGGAAAAGCTCATCTGGTCGGCGTTGCGCACCACCGGCACCACCAGCCCTTGCGGCGTGCCGACCGCGACGCCGATGTCGTAGTAGTTCTTGTAGACCAGTTCGTCGCCGTCGATCTCGGCGTTGACGGCCGGCCAGTCTTTAAGCGCCGCGACGGCCGCCTTCACGAAGAACGACATGAAGCCCAGCTTGACGCCGTGCTTCTTCTCGAAGCCGCCCTTGTACTGGTTGCGCAAGGCGTTCAGCGCCGTCATGTCGACCTCGTTGAAGGTCGTCAGCATGGCGGCGGTGTTCTGCGCCTCTTTCAGACGCTCGGCGATGCGCTTGCGCAGGCGGGTCATCTTGACCCGCTCCTCGCCGCGGACGTCCTGCGCCTTCGAGGGCTGTGCCCAGGCGGGGGCGGCCGGCTTGGGCGCCGGGGCGGGGGCCGGCGGCTTGGC
>JADFZP010000591.1 GCA_015232485.1 Alphaproteobacteria bacterium | reverse complement strand
GCGGCGTAGACGTAGGCCTGCACCTCGCACAAGGCGATCGGCCCGTCGGCCAGTCGGCCGTCGTCGTGCGAGACGGAATCCTCGCTGTCCTTCCAGCCTTGATTGACCAGGCCGTCGGGGCGGTGGCGGGCGTATTCGACATAGCCGTCGCCGTCGCGATCGCCGTATTGGTCGATCCAGGCCAGCGCGCGCTCGACATGCGGCCACATGGTCTCGGCGAAGGCGCGGTCGCCGACCCGCCGGAAGTGGCGGGCGGCCAGCAGCACGAACAGCGGCGTCGAATCGGCGCTGCCGTAGTAACGGGAATAGGGCACCTCGCCCAAGGCGGCCATCTCGCCGTCGCGCGCCTCGTGCAGGATCTTGCCGGGCTCGGCATCCTGCTCGGGACGTTCGGAATCGGCTTGCAGGGCGGCCAGGGTGGCAAGCACGCCGCGCGCCATGCTGGGGTCCAGCCACAGAAGCTGAAGCGCGGTGATCAGCCCGTCGCGCCCGAACACCGTCGAGAACCACGGCACGCCGGCATAGGGGTAGGCCCCCTCGGGCCGGCGCGTCACCAGCATGCGCAGATCGGCGCTGGAGCGGTGGATCCAGTGATTGAACTGCTCGTTCGAGGTGTCGACGACGGCGGTGTCGCCCTCTTGAAGACGGCCGACCAGCGCCTCGCGACGCCGCGAGAACGACTCCTCGCCGGGCCGCTCGGCCGTCGCCTCGCCGTCGAAGCGGATGGTGTGGAACAGCTCGACCGGGCCGCGCGGCGGCAGGCGCAGGCGGAACGAGGCGCGGTCGGCGGTCAGCGTGTCCGGCTCGTCCGAGAACTCGATGCGGGTGCTGCGCGTCACCCCGTCCAGCCCGTCATAGAACAGCCCGACCGATCGCTCGCCCACCTCGACGCGGCGCGTGCCGTGGCGCTTGCGCAGCACGCCGCGCACCTGGAAAACATCGACGAAATCGGCGTCGAACAGGAACGAGATGTCGGTGTCCAGCGGCACGTCGCCGTAATTGTGCAGCCGGGTGCGGCTGTACAGGGCGCCGTCTTGCAGGAATTGGCCGCGGAACACGTGCAGCGTTCCGCGCAGCAGAATGCGCTCGTCGGCCAACCGGATGTCGGGATTGGTCAGGTCGGCGGCCAGCAGCGCGTTGCGTTCGTGGACCGTCGAGGACAGCAGCAGGGGCCGCTGATTGCCCAGGCGGAACTCGTGCATCGAGAGCACGCGGGTGCCCTTGTGGAACACGCCCTGCTCGCCGCCGCCCACCGAGCCCATGTCGCCGAAGCGGTCGAACACCGCGAAGGTGTCGCCCTCCTTGAGGGTCAGGGTGCTCAACGCGAGCCGCGGCGAGGTCGCCAGGATATAGGCGTGACCCTGGTGGCGTATGACGTCGCTCATGGCGAGGCCACTTCGCGTGGCTCGGCGGTACACAGCGCCGCATAGACCGACAAATAGTCCAGGGCCATGCGGCGCGCCGTGAAGCGTTCCAGGAATTGACGCCGCACGCCGGCCCGGTCAAGCCGTGCCGCCGCGTCGACCGCCGCGACACCCTCCTCGATGGTCTCGTAGATGAATCCGGTGATCCCGTCATCGACCACCTCGGGCACCGAGCCGCGGCGGCGGGCGACCACCGGCGTGCCGCAGGCCATCGCCTCGATCATCGCCAAGCCGAACGGTTCGGGCCAGTCGACGGGGAACAGCATGGCCAGCGCGTCTCCCAGGAAGCGGCCCTTCTCGGCCTCGCCGATCTCGCCCAGGAACTCGACCAGCGGGTCGTCGAGCAGAGGGCGGATCACCGTCTCGAAATATGTCCGGTCGGCCTCGTCGACCTTGGCGGCGAGTTTCAGGGGCCGCCCCGAGCGTCGGGCGATCTCGATGCCGCTGACCAGATCCTTCTCGGGCGACACGCGGCCGACGAAGGCGAGATAGCCGCCGCCGCCGTCGCCGACCGGAAGAAGACCGGCGGGCAGCCCGTGATAGACGGTGCCGCGCCACGACGCCCAGGGCAGCGGAGTCCGCTGGTCATTCGAGATGGAGACCAGCGGCACGTCGAAGAACTCGCGGTAGAGGGGCACCAATTCGGGCAAATCCAGCCGCCCGTGAAGCGTGGTGACCATCGGCGCGTCGACCAGCCGCGACAGCGGGAAGTGCAGCGGCTCGAGGTGGAAATGCACTACGTCGTAGGTATCGAGATCCTTCAGCACGCGCTCGAACTGGAGGACGTGGTAGGCGTTGCCGTTGCGCACCTCGGGCCACAGCCGCAGGGCCCGCTCCGAGCAGGAGACCAAGCGCGCATTGGTCACCGAATCGCCGCTGGCGTACAGCGTGACGTCGTGGCCCAGCGCCACCAGTTCCTCGGTGAGGTACGAGACCACTCGCTCGGTTCCCCCATATAGGAGCGGCGGCACCGCCTCGTAGAGGGGCGCGACCTGGGCTATCCGCATGGAACGGTGCTCCTTCTCGGTTATGCTCCGAGACGATTTGGGCAGGCCGCGCCATCGTGACAACGTGCGCTTCCGGGGAAGCGGGCCATCAT
>JADFZP010000590.1 GCA_015232485.1 Alphaproteobacteria bacterium | reverse complement strand
CCCAGCGCAGCAGCGCCGCCAGCTTCACACCACGATTGGCGCGGTGGTCGGCGTTGACGGCGATCACGTCGAGTTGACCGGGTTCGAGGCCCGCCCAGTCCAGGCAGAAGCGCGCCGCCCGCTCGGGCACGCCGGCCCAATGCTTGACGCGGGTGAAGCGCTCCTCCTCGGCCGCCGCGACCACCCGGCCATCGACGATCAGGCAGGCGGCGGCGTCGGCGTGGTGGGCGTTGAGCCCAAGGATCGCGGTCATCGGGCGCGCCATTCGGGAAAGCATTCGCCGTAAAGGGTCAGCAGCCCGGCATTCCTGATCTCGGGCGTGAAGCGCCGCGCGTGCAGATCGCGGGCGCCCCGCGCCAGCCGGGCGCGCGCCGCGCGGTCGCGCACCATTGCGTCCGTCAATTCAAGCATCTCGTCGGCCATCGGCGCGAAGGCGCCGGCCGCGTACATGCGCGCGGCGCGGGCGTTGAAGTCGGCCCAGTCCGTCCAGTCGTGCCCGAAGGCGCCGTCCCACAGCGACAGCGGCGTTTCGACCAGCCAGCCGCTGGCGCCGTGCTCGACCATGTCGTCCTTGTCGTAGATACGGGTCGACAGCACGGGCAGACCATGGGCCAGGCATTCCAGGAACACGCCGCAGGAATCCTGCAACAGGGGCAGCAGGAAGAGGTCCGCCCGGTCGTAAAGGGCGCGCCGTTGCTTGGGAGCCATACGGTCGACGGCGATCAGCCGCACGCCGTCGGGCAGCGGCCAGCCGGACGGCAGATCGTTGGTCACCAGATCGAATTCGACCGCCGCGCCATGGCGGGCGCGCAAGTTCGCGAACACGTCCAGGGCGATGGCCGTGCCCTTGCCCCAGAACTTGCTGGCGATATGGAAGAGCCGGAACGGCCCGTCATGCGGCGCAGAGGCGGGTTCGGCGGGGATCGCCGGGCGGCTGACGCGTATCTTGGCCAGGATCTCGGGATCGGGCAGATAACGCGCCGTCTCGCGCGCCGCGCCGGGCGATGGCGCGATGATGCCGCGGCAGGCGGGCGCCCGAAAAGCGGCGGCGAGGTCGGGGACGCGCCGCAACATCTCGACGTAATCGAGCGATTCCTGGGTGGCGATCAGCGGGTGTTCGAACTCGACGACGAAGGGGCGGCCGCCGATACCGCTCACCCGGTTCAGCCGATGCACCAGGGATGCTACGGGCCGCCAGGAATAGCGGATCGGCGGGTGCGTCCAGTAGCAGCGGAACAGCGGGTGGCGGTCGAAATCGATCGACAGCCGCGCCCCGTGCGCCACGTGGTTCCACAGATGCGCGGCGCCCGACATGGCGAGATCGAGGCGGCGTTCCAGTCCGCGCCTCATGGCTTGGCCTCCTCGGTGCGGAACGATTGCGCCACCGCCATGCCCATCAATGCGGCGTAAAGCAGCATCGGCGCCGGAATCCGCAGGCTGAAATCGACCAAGGCGTGGGTCGCCACCAGGGCGGTCGTGGCGACTCCCAAGGCCGGCAGCGTCTGGTCGCGGCGCCGCAGGCCGACGCCCCTCAGGCAGATCCAGCCCAGCAGCGCCGGCGCCGCCAGGAACGCCAAGGCGGGGATCGGCCCCAGTTCGAGCGCCTGTTGCAGGTAATCGTTCTCAAGCTGGTCGCGGCCGATTTGGAAATCGGCGGTGCGCCGGATGCGGAAATCGGCCTCGTAGCCGCCCCAGCCGATGCCGGTCCACGGCCGCTCGGCGATGCCGTCGAGGGCCAGACCGCTGGCGAGCAGGCGGTCGTTGCCCTCGATCCTCAGTTCATCGGTCAGTCGCGTCCAGGTGTGGCCGCCGGTCGTCACCCCCATCGCCACCAAGGCGAGAAGCACCGGCGAGGCGATCAGCGCGCGGCGCAACCCGCCCAGTCGGCGGCCCCGGAACGACAGCGCCAGCAACGCCGCCACGCCGACCACGGCGGCGATCATGCCGCCCCGCGACCGGGTCAGCAGGATGGCGCTGCCGATCAGCACGGCCAGCAGCAGATACAGCCAGCCCCTTCGAGGAAGGCCTCCAACGCGTCGCGGCCGCGCTGGCGCAACATGCCGGTCTCGTCGCGCGAGGGGAGCAGCAGGGCGTGCAGGAACAGCGTCCAGGCCGCCACGAAGCCCATGCCCAGGAACGAGGCGAAGTGGTTGCGATTGATGAAGCTTCCCGAGATTTGCTCGGGATTGTACTGGAACCACGGCAGTTCGAGGCGGCCGAAATGGTTGGCCATTCCCAGCGCCGCGTAGGTGCCGGCGATGATCGCGACGCCCTGGACCAGCCCCACGGCGCGTTCGCGCTTGCGGCAAAGCTGGGTGGCGAGAAAGAACCCCGCCGCCGCGATCGGCAGGCCGGCCAGCGAGTCCCAGGCGCGATCGGGATCGAGCGCCATGGCCCCCGGCAGCACTTCGCCCAGCGCCTCGGCCGCCGCCGCCCAGGCCGGGTGATCCCAAGCGGCCGGGCCGATCCCGCTGGCCTGGAGCGCCGCCCACAGGCAACTCGCGGCGAACAGGCCGGCTGGCCAG
>JADFZP010000003.1 GCA_015232485.1 Alphaproteobacteria bacterium | reverse complement strand
GCCGGCCGGAACGGTCTCGGCGCGGCCCTTCAGCTTCATCACGGCCTGCATGGTCTCGGCCAGCTTGGCGGCGAGGCCGGCGGTCGGGCCGGTGGTTTCGCACTTCAGGGTCATCGCGTCGTTGCCGTCCTCGCGGGTGACGACCAGCCGGGCGCGAGCGATTTCGGGATGGCGCTTGACGACCTCGGCGACCTGCTCGGGATGGACGAACATGCCCTTGACCTTGGTGGTCTGGTCGGCGCGGCCCATCCAGCCCTTGATCCGCATGTTGGTGCGGCCGCACGGGCTGCGGCCGGGCAGCACGGCCGACAGGTCGCCGGTCGCGAAGCGGATCAGCGGGTAGTCGGGGTTCAGCGTGGTGACCAGCACCTCGCCCACCTCGCCCTCGGGCACCGGGTCGCCGGTGCCGGGGCGGACGATTTCCAGGATCACGCCCTCGTCTGCGATCATACCCTCGACCGATTCGGATTCGTAGGCGATCAGGCCGATGTCGGCGGTGCCGTAGCATTGCAGCACGGACACCCCCATCGCCTTCAACTCGGCCCGCAAGCTGGGCGGCAGCGCCTCGCCCGAGACCATGCCCTTGGTCAAGGACGAGCAGTCGAGGCCGAGGTCCCGCGCCTTCTCCAGGATGATCTTGAGGAAGGACGGCGTGCCGATATAGCCGTCGGGCCGCAGATCGGCGACGGCGCGGGCCTGCGATTCGGTGTTGCCGACGCCGGCCGGGAAGACCGCGCAGCCGATCGCCATGGCGCCGCTTTCGAACATCGAGCCGGCCGGCGTGAAATGATAGGAGAAGCAGTTGTGCGCCAGATTGCCGCGGCGGAAGCCGGCCGCGTAGAGGGCGCGCGCCATGCGCCAGTAGTCGGCGCGCTTGGCTTCCGGATCGTAGATCGGGCCGGGCGACTGGAACACGCGGCCCAGATCGCCGACCGGCACGGTGGTCATGCCGCCGAACGGCGGCAGCGCGCGCTGCGACTCGATCAGCGCCGATTTGCGGGTCACCGGCAGGGCGGCGAGCGCCTGGCGGTCGGCCACCGACTCGGGCTGGATGTCGGCCAGCAGGCGGGCGAAATAGGGCGAACGCTTGCGCGCGTGGCCAAGCTGCTCGCGCAGGGCCGAGAACAGATGCAGCTCGCGCAGATCGGGATGACGGGTCTCGAGCGTGTCGTAAAAGTCGGCCATCACAGTCCTCGAAGCGCGAGTTGCGGCATCCCCCGCCCGCCGGGCGAGGGTTCTTTGGTCGATGCGGGTTTCTTTACAGCCAGCGCTTTCGGCGCTTGTAGGACTTCAAGTTCTTGAAGGACTTGCGTTCCTCGCCGCCGCCGCCGAGATAGAATTCCTTCACGTCCTCGTTGTTGACGAGGTCGGCCTGGGCGCCGTCGAGCACGATCTTGCCCGATTCCATGATGTAGCCGTAATCGGCGGATTTCAGCGCCATGCGGGCGTTCTGTTCGACCAGCAGGATGGTGATCCCCAGATCCTTGTTGAGCTGGCGGATGATGCCGAACACTTCCTTGACCAGCAGCGGCGACAGGCCCATCGACGGCTCGTCGAGCAGGATCATCTTGGGCCGGGCCATCAGGGCGCGGCCGATCGCCAGCATCTGCTGCTCGCCGCCCGACAGATAGCCGGCCAGTCCGGTGCGCTCCTTCAGGCGGGGGAAGAAGTCGAACACCATGTCGATGTCCGGCCGGATGGCGCGGTCCTTGCGGGTGAAGGCCCCCAGCCGCAGATTCTCGATGACCGTCATGTCCTCGATGATGCGGCGGCCCTCCATCACCTGGAAGATGCCGCGCCGCACGATCTGTTCGGGCGCCAGATTGGCGATGTTCTCGCCCATGAAGGTGACGTTGCCGCGGGTGACCTCGCCGTCCTCGGTCTTGAGCAGGCCCGAGATCGCCTTCAACGTGGTCGACTTGCCCGCCCCGTTGGGACCAAGCAGCGTGACGATCTGTCCCTCCGGCACCTCGAGGCTGACGCCGCGCAACACCAGGATGACGTCGTCATAGACGACTTCGATATTGTTGACGGTGAGGATGGGCTCGCGCGGCGCCGGGGCCTTGAGCGCTGGTTCCGCCATCATGTGCTCCGTTATGTTGGCTTGGAAAACGGCGGGCGCCCGCGACGAGCGCCCGCCGGTATCGCCTTAGTAGCCCAGCCAGTCGTCACGACGCGGCAGCGAGACCGAGGTGACCTTCTCGATCTTCGCGGCGCCGGCGTTGAAGCTGCCCTTGTAGATGTTGACCGTCAGGTTGCCGCGGTGGTCCGTCTCGGTCCAGGTCGAGGGCAGGCACACGCCGTCCAGGCCCTTGGGCACCCAATCCTTCTTGGCGTACATGCCCTTCTTGACGTTGGGGCCGGTGATGCCGCCATTGACCTTGGCCCACTCCATCGCCTCCTTCATGTAGAAGGCCGAGCAGATGCCGCGGATGTAGTGGTGGGTGCGGTATTCCTTGGCGTCGGGGTCGGATTCCTTGGACACTTCACGCACCAGGGCGAGGCCGGGCGCGTCGTCGGTCCAGAAGGCGGTCGCCGCCGGGAAGATGATGTTCTTGGCCGAGTCGCCCGCCGCTTCGATGGTGAAGCGATCGGCGCCCCAGATGTTGGTCATGAACTGCGCGCCCAGACCGACCGTGTCGCAGGACTTGAGCAGCGAGACCACCGAACCGCCCAGATTGGCCATATAGGCGTAGTCGGCGGCGGCCTCCTTGACGGTCAGGCACTGCGCCTTGAAATCGCCCGGCTTCAGCGACACCACCACCGGCGGCAGCACCACGAAGCCCAGTTCCTGGGCGTATTCGCCACAGGCTTCCTTGGGGGCGTTCGGATAGGGGTGGTTGTCGCCCATGTGGATGAACTTGGGGGCGCCGGTCTTGCCCTTGGCCTTCCAGTCGTCGGCCGCCCAACGCACCAGGGCGCGGCAGGCGTCGGAATAGCTGGGGCCGTAGAAGAAGTTGTAGGGGGCGGGCTTCTTGGTCTTGGCGTTCTTGCCGGTCGGATCGGTCAGATGGCCCGAATAGGACGCCGACCAGACGGGAACCTGGTCCTTGGCCACGAAGTCGATCAGCGCCTCGGTGTCGCCGGTGCCCCAGCCCTGCATGGCGGTCATCGAGTTGTCCGACAGCCACTTCTTGTACTGCGAGATGGCGCGCGGCACCTGATAGGAATAGTCGACCGTCTCGAATTCCAGTTTGGTGCCCGACAGGCCGCCATGCTTGTTGATGTAGGACAGCGCGTCGCGCACGCCCGCGCCGTAGAACTTGCCGACGAACGCCGTCGCGCCGGTATAGTCGGCCAGATGGCCGACGAAGACGCTGTCCGCGGCGGACGCGGTGCCGGCGGCGCCGGCGGCCAGCACCGCGGTGCAGGCCAGGGTCGAGAGTTTCTTCATTCTTGTCGTCTCCTTGACTTTTGGTTGTTTGTGCCGTTCGGCATTAATACGAGAACGGATAGAGCTTCCAGTACGACTTGACCAGCCGCCAGCGGTGGGCGAGGCCGTCGGGCTCGAACACCAGGAACAGGATGATCGCCATGCCGATCGACATTTCGCGCAAGAAGTCGAGATTGTCGCGCAGGCTGGGGATATCGCCCATCGCCTGCATGCCGTCGGCCAGCATCTTCATCGCCTCGGGCAGCAGCACCATGAAGACCGTGCCCATCATGCTGCCCATCACCGAGCCCAGTCCGCCGATGATGATCATCCCAAGGAATTGAATCGACAAGAGGATCGTGAAGCCCTCGGCCGAAACGAAGCCCAGATAATGCGCGTACAGGGCTCCGCCGATGCCGGCGAAGAAGGACGAGATGCCGAAGGACAGGATGCGGTATTTGGCGAGGTTGATGCCCATCACCTCGGCCGACAGGTAATGGTCGCGCACCGCGACGAAGGCGCGGCCGTC
Source organism: Alphaproteobacteria bacterium (assembly GCA_015232485.1). Taxonomy (GTDB): domain Bacteria; phylum Pseudomonadota; class Alphaproteobacteria; order Rhodospirillales; family Magnetospirillaceae; genus JADFZP01. Next base: position 20,580 of record JADFZP010000003.1, on the reverse strand, counting down.
GCGCGAGCGCATCAGATTGGCGCCCAGGATGTACATCACGACGCACCAAGCCAGCGCGAAGATGTAGTAGCGGCCGTCATTGTTCAACTCGAAGCCGAACAGCGACACCGGCCCGGCCGGCGAGCCCGACGAGCCGCCGGTGAACCACTCGGCGCGCACCAGGAAGTCTTCCAGGATGAACTGCGAGGCCAGGGTGGCGATCGCCAGATAAAGCCCCTTGATGCGGGCCGCCGGGGCGCCGAAGAACAGGCCCACCGCCGTGGTCATCAGCCCGGCCAGCGGCACGGTCAAAAACACCGGGATGCCGGTGGTGTTGTTCAGCCACGCCGACGAGAAGGCGCCAAAGCCGAAGAACGCCGCGTGACCCAGCGAGATCTGCCCGGTGAAGCCGACCAGGATGTTCAATCCCAGCGCCGCGATGCCGTAATAGCAGATCTGGATCGCCAGACTCATCTGGTAGGGATCGAGATAAAGCGGCCCCATGAAGGCGAAGACCAGGAAGATCGCCATCGCGACGCGGCTGTTGCGCGTGTCGAAGATGGTTTTGTCCTGGCGGTACGTCGTACGGAAGTCGCCGCAGGGGCGAAGGCTCATCTGCGCCATGGTCTAGACCCGCTCGATGTTCTTGGTGCCGAACAAGCCGTAGGGCTTGATGACCAGGATGATGATCAGCACCCAGAAGGGCGCGATGGAATACATGTTGCCCCAATGGAAGTATTGGCCATCGGCGAATTCGGCGAAGTTCTCGAGCAGGCCGATGATCAGGCCGCCCGCCACCGCGCCGACGATCGAGTCGAGCCCGCCCAGGATCACCGCCGGGAACACCTTGATGCCGATGAAGGACAGGGCCGAGGACACGCCGTTGACCATGCCGACCACCACGCCGGCCAGCGCCGAGACCATCGCCGAGATGGCCCAGGCCATCGCGAACACGCTTTTGACCGAGATGCCCAGGCTTTGCGCCACCTGCTGATTGAAGGCGGTGGCGCGCATGGCCAGCCCGAAGCGCGAGAACTTGAAGAAGTAGAAGAAGCCGGCCATCACCAGGATCGAGATGACGAAGCTCATCAGATAGGCGGGCTGCACGCTAAGTCCGAAGATGTCGACGCTGTCGGCTTCGAAGACCCGCGGGAAGTTCTGCGCGTTGACGCCGAACATCCACTTCATCGCGGCCTGGAAGAACAAGGACAGCCCGATGGTGACCATGATGATCGAGATGATCGGCTCGCCGATCATCGGTCTGAGCACCACCACCTGGAGCAGGACGCCGAACGCCATCATGAAGGCGAGCGTCACCAGGAAGCCCAGCCAGAAGGGCAGATGGAAATGGACCAGAAGCGCCCAGCAGACCCACGCGCCGATCAGCATGAACTCGCCCTGGGCGAAGTTCACCACCTGCGTCGACTTGTAGATCAGCACGAAGCACATGGCGACAACGCCATAAAGCGTGCCGACGATGATGCCGTTGACGGCGAGCTGGAACAGGAAATCCCAGTTCATGAGGGTTCGTCCTTTCCTATTCGGCCGCGACTTGGGGCTCGCGGGCCGGCTTTCCGTCACCCAGCCGCTCGACCACCAGATCGGTGACGATGCGCGATTTGGTGCCGTCCTGGAAGGTGATGGTGGTGTCGACGTGGACGCTGCCCGTGTCGGAATAAAGCGCGTTGATGATGTCGGCGTATTTGTCGGCGATCACCGCGCGGCGCACCTTGCGGGTGCGCGTCAACTCGCCGTCGTCGGCGTCGAGTTCCTTGTAGAGCAGCACGAATTTCTGGATGCGCTGCGCGTCCGGCAGCGTGGCGTTGACCTTCTCGACCTCGGCGCGCAGCAGCTTGTAGACCTGCGGCTGGGTCGCGAGGTTCGAGTAGTTGGTGAAGGCGATGGCGCGCTGCTCGGCCCATTTCGAAACGATCGACCAGCGCATGCAGATGATCGCCGTCAGATAGGGCTGGTCGCGCCCCAGGATCACCGCCTCGCCGACGAAGGGCGAGAATTTCAGCTTGTTCTCGATGAATTGCGGCGAGAAGCGCACCCCTTCCGAGGTGACCGCCAGATCCTTGACCCGGTCGATGACCACCAGATGGCCGTTCTCGGGCTTGATGTAGCCGGCGTCGCCGGTGCGCATCCAGCCGTCGGCGATCTCGGCCTTGGTCGCCTCTTCGTTTTTGTAATAGCCCAGCATCATGCCCGAGGTGCGCGCCACGATCTCGCCCACGCCCACCTTGTCGGGGTTGTCGATGCGGATCTCGGAATTCTCGAACGGCTTGCCCACCGAGTCGAAGTCGATGTCGTCGGCGCGGTGGATGGTGTAGGCGCCGGCCAGTTCGGTCTGGCCGTAAAGCTGGCGCAGCGGCACGCCCATCGCCTGGAAGAAGCGGAAGGTGTCCGGCCCCATCGCGGCGCCGCCGGTGGCCGCCGATTTCAGCTTGGAAAAGCCCAGCCGATCCTTCAGCGCGCGGAACAGCAGGTGATAGGCCAGCTTGGACTGGCGGCCTTGGTCCAGCGAATCCATGCCCAGCTTCATGCCGATCTCGAAGACCTTCTGCTTGAAGCGGGTGGCGTCCATCATGCGGGCGCGCACGTCGGCGGCGATCGATTCCCAGACGCGCGGCGCCAGCAGCACGAAGGTCGGGCCGATCTCGCGCAGATCGGCCATCGTGGTTTCCGACTCCTCGACGAAGTTCACCGTGATGCGGCTGATCAGCGCCTGCGACACCGCGTAGACCTGCTCCATGATCCAAGGCAGCGGCAGCACCGAGACGTAGTCGTCGTCGGGCAGCTTGGGGTCGGCCTGCAAATAGGCGTGGCAGTGATGCAGGAACGGGCCGGCCTGCATCATCGAGATCTTGGGATGCGAGGTGGTGCCCGAGGTGGTGCACAGGATGGCGACGTCCGAGCCCTTGCCGGCCTCGACCTCGGTCTGGTACAGGTCGGGATTGGCGTCGTGCAGTTCGCGGCCCAGGCGCTTCAACTCGTCGAGCGACAGCAGGCGGTCGTCTTCGTATTTGCGCATGCCGCGGGCGTCGCAATAGACGATGCGGCGGATGCAGGCGACGCGGTCGGCGATGTCGAGCAGCTTGTCGACCTGCTCCTCGTCCTCGGCGATGATCACCGGGATGCGGGCGTAGTCGACCAGATAGGCCGCCTCGTCACCCATCACGTCCTGGTAGATGCCCAGCGTCATGGCGCCGATCGCGTGGGCGGCGATCTCGCCCCACACCCATTGCGGCCGATTGGCGCCGATCAGGCCGACCACCTCGCCGCGTCCGACGCCCAGGGCGTGCAGCCCCAGCGCCATCTCGCGCACCTCGCGCTGGTAATCGGCCCAGGTGAATTCGTTCCAGATTCCAAACTCCTTCTCGCGCATGGCCACTTCGGTGGGCCAATTCGCGGCGTTGTGCGCCAGGAGCTTGGGGAAGGTGTCGTAGCGTGCGACGTCGCCGTACTGCGGCTCCATGATCAAGCCACCTCGTCCATGTCGTCTTCACCGAGATAGGCGCGCTTGACGTGGTCGTTGGACATGATCTCGTCGGGCAGGCCGTCGGCGATCTTGCGTCCGAAATCCAACACCATCACGCGATGCGAGATGTCCATCACCACGCCCATGTCATGCTCGATCATGATCACCGTCATGCCCCATTCCTCGTTCAGGTCGACGATGTAGCGGGCCATGTCTTCCTTCTCTTCGAGATTCATGCCGGCCATCGGCTCGTCGAGCAGGATCAGATCGGGCCTGACCGCCACCGCGCGGGCCAGTTCGACCCGCTTGCGCAGGCCATAGGGGAGCGTGCCGGCCACCGCCTTGCGGATGTGGCTGATCTCGAGGAAGTCGATAATGTCCTCGACGTGGCGGCGGTGCTCGCTTTCTTCCCTCTGCGCGCCGGTCAGCCAGTACAGGCCGCCGGTCAGGAAGTTGTTCTTCATCAGGTGGTGGCGCCCGACCATGATGTTGTCGAGCACCGACATATGGCCGAACAGCGCGAGATTTTGAAAGGTGCGGCCCAAACCCAGCGTGGCGCGCTGATTGGGGGTCAGCCGCGTGATGTCGCGGCCCTTGAACATCACCTGCCCCTCGTTGGGCTTGTAACGCCCCGAGACGCAGTTGAGCATCGAAGTCTTCCCGGCGCCGTTGGGGCCGATGATCGAGAAGATTTCGCCGGTCTCGACGCGGAACGAAACGTCGGACAGCGCGCGAACGCCGCCGAATCCGAGCGAAATGGCGCGTGTCTCCAGGATCGGAGCGCTATCGTCCATCAAGAAACCTCCCAATATCGCCGACCTCCGAATGCCCTCTGCCGGGGTCTTGCCGGGTCTGCCTGTGCTCTAGCTAACGTGAGTCTTAAGCTGTGGTCAAGCACCCTCGCACGGCGAAGACCCTTGATTCTCCGGCCGTTTGCGAGTTGCCGTAACGTCATGCAGGGTACTCACGTTTTATCTAATATATCAGGGTGGGTAGGGGACCTCCCCCACCTTCGGACGGTGACTCTGGACATGATGGCGAATATATGGTGTAAGCGGGGCCGGTTGATTCCGGCATTCTCGTGGAGGCAGTATTCATGACCGTCGTTGGCCAGGATTCCCTCAAGACGCGTCGCTCGTTGTCCGTGGACGGCGTCGGCTACGACTATTACAGCCTGCCGGCCGCCGAACAGGCCGGCTTGGGCGATCTCTCCCGCCTGCCGTTCTCGCTGAAGGTGCTTCTCGAGAACCTTCTGCGCCACGAGGACGGCCGCACCGTCACCGTCGACGATGTGAAGGCCTTGGCCGAATGGCTGAAGACCCGCTCGTCGGATCGCGAAATCGCCTATCGCCCGGCCCGCGTGCTGATGCAAGACTTCACCGGCGTTCCCGCCGTGGTCGATCTGGCCGCGATGCGCGAGGCCGTGGTGGCGCTGGGTGGCGACGCGAATCGGATCAACCCGCTGTCGCCGGTCGATCTGGTGATCGACCATTCGGTGATGGTCGACTATTTCGGCACGGCCGACGCGCTGGAGAAGAACATGGCGCTGGAATTCCAGCGCAATGGCGAGCGCTACGCGTTCCTGCGCTGGGGCCAGACCGCGTTCGACAATTTCCGCGTGGTGCCGCCCGGCACCGGCATCTGCCATCAGGTCAACGTCGAATATCTGGCCCAGGTCGTGTGGACCGGCGAGGCCGGCGGCAAGACGGTGGCCTATCCCGACACCCTGGTCGGCACCGACAGCCACACCACCATGGTCAACGGCCTGGCCGTCCTGGGCTGGGGCGTGGGCGGCATCGAAGCCGAGGCGGCCATGCTGGGCCAGCCGATCTCGATGCTGATCCCCGAGGTCGTCGGCTTCCGCCTGATCGGCCGCCCGCGCGAGGGCGTCACCGCCACCGACGTGGTGCTGACCGTCACGCAGATGCTGCGCAAGAAGGGCGTGGTCGGCAAGTTCGTCGAATTCTTCGGCCCCGGCCTCGATTCGCTGCCGCTGACCGACCGCGCGACGATCGCCAACATGGCCCCCGAATACGGCGCCACCTGCGGCATCTTCCCGATCGACGCCGAGACCATCCGCTTCCTGTCCTTCACCGGCCGCGACGCCGCCCGCGTCCGTCTGGTCGAGGAATACGCGAAGGCGCAGGGCATGTGGCGCGACGCCACCAGCCCCGACCCGGTGTTCACCGACGTTTTGGAATTGGATCTGGCCAGCGTCGAGCCCTGCCTGTCCGGGCCGAAGCGCCCGCAGGACCGGGTGTTGCTGTCCGCCGCCGCCCAGGGCTTCGCCGAGTCGCTGCCCCAGCTTTCGGCCAAGGCCGATCCGTCCACCAAGATCGCCATCGACGGCTACGCCATCGGCCATGGCGACGTGGTGATCGCCGCGATCACCTCGTGCACCAACACCTCGAATCCCTCGGTGCTGATCGCCGCCGGCCTGCTGGCCCGCAACGCGGTGGCCAAGGGCCTGACGCGCAAGCCTTGGGTCAAGACCTCGCTGGCGCCGGGCTCGCAGGTGGTCGCCGACTATCTGTCGTCGGCCGGCTTGCAGGCGCCGCTCGATCAGTTGGGCTTCAACATCGCGGGCTTCGGCTGCACCACCTGCATCGGCAATTCCGGCCCGCTCGACGAGCCGATCGCCAAGGCGATCGACGGCAACGAATTGGTGGTCGCCGCCGTGCTGTCGGGCAATCGCAACTTCGAGGGCCGCATCAGCCCGCACGTCAAGGCCAACTACCTGGCCTCGCCGCCGCTGGTGGTCGCCTACGCCCTGGCCGGCTCGATGAACGTCGATCTGACGACCGAGCCGCTGGGCACCGGCTCGGACGGCCAGCCGGTCTTCTTGAAGGACATCTGGCCGTCGTCCGAGGAAATCTCGAAGACCATCGAACAGCACCTCTCGGCCGCCATGTTCCGTAACCGCTACGCCAACGTCTTCGAAGGCCCGGCGCAGTGGCAGGCGGTCAAGACCTCGACGGGCCAGACCTACGCCTGGGAGGACAAGTCGACCTACGTCAAGAACCCGCCCTATTTCGAAGGCATGCCCAAGCAGCCGGCGGACGGGTTCGAAGACGTCAAGGGCGCCCGCCTGCTCGCCTTGCTGGGCGATTCGATCACCACCGACCACATCTCGCCGGCCGGCAACATCAAGAAGGCGACGCCCGCCGGTCAGTACCTGATCGACAACGGCGTCGACGTGGCCGACTTCAACTCGTATGGCGCGCGGCGCGGCAATCACGAAGTGATGATGCGCGGCACCTTCGCCAATGTGCGTCTGAAGAACGAGATGGCGCCGGGCACCGAGGGTGGCGTGACCCGCCACATGCCCGATGGCGAGCAGATGTTCATCTACGACGCCTCGATGAAGTATCAGGCGGCCGGCGTGCCGCTGATCATCGTGGCCGGCGCCGAGTACGGCACCGGGTCGTCGCGCGACTGGGCCGCCAAGGGCACCCGCCTGCTGGGCGTCAAGGCGGTGGTCGCCGAAAGCTTCGAGCGCATCCACCGCTCGAATCTGGTGGGCATGGGCGTGCTGCCGCTGCAATTCGCCGACGGCACCACCCGCAAGACCTTAGGCCTGGACGGGTCCGAGGTGTTCGACGTGACCGGCATGGCGGCGGGCATCAAGCCGCGCATGACGATCACCCTGACCATCACGGCCAAGGACGGCTCGAAGCGGGACGTGCCGCTGTTGTGCCGCATCGACACGCTGGACGAGGTGGAATACTTCCGCCACGGCGGCATCCTGCAATACGTCCTGCGCAGTCTGGTCAAGAACTAAGACCGCCAATGGCCGCCGAGCGAGAGCTTGGCGGCCATCCGCCGGCGTGGCTTGAACGACGCGCGGATGCCGGGTAGCGTTGTCGTCATGACCTCCGAACCAAGTATGATGATTTCGGCGGGCATCGCCGGCCCGCCGCATCCTCCGGTGAGCCGATCCGAGCTGCTTGCCGTCGCCCTCCTGCTGGTCGGCATTCTGCTGGCGCGGTTCCATAGCTATCTTCTGTTCCACACCCTGGTCGAATTGTTCGGCATCGGCGTCGTTCTGACGGCGTTTTCGCTGGCCTGGAACACCCGCAGGCACCTCGAGGACGGATTCCTGCGGGTGGCCGGTCTGGCCCTGGGGCCGATCACCGTCGTGGCCACGCTGCACACCCTGGCCTACAAGGGAATGGGCGTCTTTCCCGACCAGGGGGGCAACCTTCCCACCCAATTCTGGGTCGGCTTGCGCGTCCTTCAGGCGATGGCGCTGTTCGCCGCCACGTTTCCCGCCATCGCCCCGCTGCCGGCCGGGCGCATCGTGATCGCCTCGTCGGCCGGCGCCGCCCTGGTGATCGCCGCGATCTTCGGCGGGGTGTTCCCCGACTGCTTTGTCGACGGACAAGGGCTGACGCCCTTCAAGGTCGGCATGGAATACGCCGTGATGGCCGTCCTGGCGGCGGCCGCCGTCAGGGTGTGGCACGATTCCTCGCCGCGCGAACCGAAGATCAAGCGCTTGGTGATCGCGGCCCTGGCGGTGGGAAGCCTGGAAAGCGCCGCCTTCACCCTGTATGTCGACGTCTACGGGGCCATGAACATGGTCGGCCACGTCCTGGGCCTGGCCCATGGCCTGCTGGTCTACACCGCCGTGGCGTGGGTTGGTCTGGCGGCGCCGCAAGAGGCGCTTTACGTCCAGCAGGGGGTGCTCAAGGACCGTTACCGCAAGGAGGCCGACGCGGCCAACCGCGACATCACGCGGTTCACCGAGGTCTTGGCGCACCACCTGCAAGAGCCCGTCCGGCTACAACATGTCTTCAGCCAGCGTCTGCTGCGGTCGATGCCCGACCAGATGTCCGAAGACGCCCGCCAGGCGCTGACCCTCATCATGGAAGGCGCCAAACACCAACGCGAGTTGTTGCGCGACGTGCAGCTTTATCTGTCGGTCGCCCAAGTTCCGCGGCCCGCCAAGCCGTGCCGCGCCGACAAGGCCCTGGACATCGCCATGAAGCGGCTCGATCCCGAAATCGCCTTGGCCGGACTGGTGGTTCATCGCGACCCCCTGCCCGAGGTGGTCATCGATCGGGCGCTTCTGGTGGATCTGTTCGCCGTACTGATCACCAACGCGATCGACTACCGACACCCCGGAACCGCCCCCGCCCTGACGATTGCGGCCGCCTCCCATCACGGCATGGCCGAAATTTCGCTGACCGACGACGGCATCGGCATCGCCCCCGAACACCACGCCCGCGTGTTCCAGGTCTTTGAACGCCTGAACCCGACGCCCGGCGACGGTCGCACCGGCATCGGCTTGGCGCTGGCCAAGAAGATCGTCGAATCGGCCGGCGGCGACATCTGGATCGAAACCCCGCCGGACGGCGGCACCCGCGTGCGCTTCACGCTGGCGCGGGGGTGAGAACGCTGAGCTACAGCCGTGTTGGCGGGCAAACGTGCTCTTGAAACACGCGAAAATACCCCTTTATTACGCGAGGTTCCCTAACGCAGATTTGAACATGGGTCTTGCTTCGCAGCATAGAACCAGGAAAGGCTTCTTTGCCTTCTATAAACAAGCCGCGAACCGTGTCGTAGGGGCGCAGCGGCTCTGGCTTGTTATCAGCGCGCATGCGGTGAAGATGCTCAATGACCGCCCGATCGAGCTTGCGCACCATTCCATTATTGACGTTTTGGGGCAGTGGGATCTCAGCCAGCGCGAAGGTGCGCTCTAATTCCCCATAGGCTTCGGCAACCGAGTTATAAGCATGGCGGGACATTAGATTAAGTGAGCGCCCCAAGTGGATTGCCGCCCCAATCACGCAGGCATCCGCCGTGCCATAACGGTCGCGTGCCCACTCCAAACCACGGATGGGATCTGCTTCCCAAAAATAAATGCCTGATCCAAGCCAATCGTAATCGTTCTCGCTTCGGCGCAGATGCTCCGCTCTATCTAGTACAGACTGACCGACATCTATATGGCAGCCATGGTAGCCTAGAACAACGGCGTTCGACAGCGTTTCCATTTACTGGTATTCTGGGGTCAGTTTGCCGTCTTCGGTTATGAATCCCTCTTCGATAAGCTGTCGAAGCGCTTCCTCGCGAGTCTGGCACCGCTCCGACGCCTGCCGGATGGCCTCGGCGCACTCGCGATATTCTTGTTCACTCATCCTTACCCCCTCGTCCCGGCGTCACGGCGCCGTATCGACCTTGACGAGCATGTTTTCATAAACTCGGCTCATATGCCATACGGCTATGGTCATGGCGATTTGAGTTTACCCCTTCACCAGCCGGTCCGCCGAGAAGAATGGCGGTTCAGTTCCGCGCCGCCCCCGCCCGCCGGTAGGGGCGGCCGGGATAGAGGTGGCGGTGCACGGTGCGCAGCAGCGAATCGACGCTGACCGGCTTTTGGAAGAATTCGTCGAAATCGTAGCCCGCCACGTCGTTGCGTTCGTAGGCGGTCATCACGATGATCGGCACGTCGCGCAGGGCCTGCTCGGCGCGCACATAGTCGATGAAGTCGAGACCCGACATGCCTTGCAGCTTGATGTCGAGCACGATCAGGTCGGGCTTGCGGGCGCGCGCCATGTCCAGGCCGTCCTGCGCGGTGCGGGTCTGCACCACGTCGCATTCCAGCATGCCCAACAGGTCGGCCAGCAATTTGCGGCTGAGCGCGTCGTTCTCGATGATCAGGGCGGTCTTCCGCATCCCTTCCTCCACGGCGGGGGATGCGTGGAATCTAGGAACTCGGTCGCCCCAAGGCACGGGCGCTAACGACTAGAGCGATGGCGCGGAAGGGGGCCGCGGGCGGCGGGAAAGTCCAGGTCCCGGCGCACGCGGCCTATGCGCTATTCGGCCGCCCAGCGTAGGACGGGGCTGCGCGCCGCCGTCGTTTCGTCCAGGCGGCGGCGGGGCGTGAAGCGTGGCGCCGCCTTGAACGACTCGGCCGCACCCGCCTTGGCCTGGGCGGCGAGGCCGCGCACCGACCCGATGAACTGGTCGAGCGTCTGGCGGCTTTCCGTTTCGGTCGGCTCGATCAGCAGGGCGCCATGCACGACCAGCGGGAAGTACATGGTCATCGGATGGAATCCCTCGTCGATCAACGCCTTGGCGAAGTCCAGGGTGGTCACCCCGGTATCCTTGAGGAAGCGGTCGTCGAACAGCGCTTCGTGCATGCACGGCCCCTCGAAGGACGGGGTCAGCACGTCCTTCAGCCGGGCCATCAGGTAATTGGCGTTGAGCACCGCGTCGGCCGACGCCTGGCGCAGCCCGTCCGAGCCCATGCTCATCATGTAGGCCAGCGCCCGCACCATCACCCCGAACTGCCCGTGATAGCCCTTGAGCCGGCCGAACGGCTTGGCGTCGCCGGCTTCGGCCGCGTGCTCGATCAGGTGGAAACGGCCGTTTCGCTCGACCACCATCGGCAGCGGCGCGAAGGGCGCCAATTCGGCCGACAGCACGGTCGGGCCGGCGCCGGGGCCGCCGCCGCCATGCGGGGTCGAGAAGGTCTTGTGCAGATTGATGTGCATGGCGTCGATGCCGAGATCGGCCACCCGCACCCGCCCGACGATGGCGTTGAAATTGGCGCCGTCGCAGTAGAAGAAGGCGCCCGCCTCGTGGACGGCCTGGGCGATGTCGAGGATTTCGTCCTCGAACAGGCCGCAGGTGTTGGGGTTGGTCAGCATGAACGCCGCCACCTCGCCATCCAGCCGGTCCTTGAGCGCGCCGAGATCGACCCGGCCGCGCGCATTGGCGGGAATCGCCTCGACCTCGTAGCCGCAGGCGGCGGCGCTGGCCGGGTTGGTGCCATGCGCCGATTCGGGCACCAGCACGCGCTTGCGCGGCTGGCCGCGATCCTCGAGGGCGGCGCGGATCGCCATCAGCCCGCACAGCTCGCCATGGGCGCCGGCGGCCGGCGACATGGCGATGGCCGGCAGCCCGGTCAGCGTCTTCAGCCAATGGGCGCAGGTGTCGATCAGCTCAAGCGCCCCCTGCACCGTCGATTCGGGCTGGAAGGGGTGGATGTCGCCGAAGCCGGGCAGCCGCGCCATGCGCTCGTTGAGGCGGGGATTGTGCTTCATGGTGCACGAGCCCAGCGGATAGAACACCGAATCGATGCCGAAATTCTTCTGCGACAGGCGGGTGTAGTGGCGCACCACCTGCGGCTCGGAGAGGCCCGGCAGGCCCGGCGGCGTGGTGCGGGCCAAGCCGCCCAGGCGGTCTTCGAACGCCGCCGGCTCGGGCAAGTCGACGGCCGTCAGGCCGGGGCTGTCCTGCTCGAACAGCAAGGGCTGTTCCAGGGTCAGGCCGCGCGAACCGCTGAAGGTCTCGCTCATCGCAGAATCTCCCCAAGGGCGGTGGCGAAGGCGTCGATGTCCTCGGCCGTGTTGGTCTCGGTGGCGGCGACCAGCAGCACCGGCTCCAACTCGGGATAGCTGGGATAGAACCGCTGGGCCGGCACGCCGCCCAGGATGCCGCGCCCGGCCAAAGCCTCGACCACGGCGGCGGCCGGTTTGGGCAGGGTCACCGCGAATTCGTTGAAGAAGGTCGGGCTGATCACCCTGACCCCCTTGACCTTGGCCAGACGCTGGGCCAAAGCCACCGCGTTGGCGTGGTTGACCTTCGCCAGACGCTCGAAGCCGGCGCCGCCCAGCATCGCCATGTGGATGGTGAAGGCCAGCGCGCAAAGGCCGGAATTGGTGCAGATGTTGCTGGTCGCCTTCTCGCGGCGGATGTGCTGCTCGCGGGTCGACAGGGTCAGCACATAGCCGGGCCGGCCATCCGCGTCGATGGTGCGGCCGCACAGCCGGCCGGGCATCTGGCGCAGATACTTCTCGCGCGTCGCGAACAGGCCGAGCCCCGGCCCGCCGAAGCTCATGCCCACCCCGAAGGACTGGCCCTCGCCGATCACGATGTCGGCGCCCATCGCGCCGGGCGGCTCGATCAGGCCCAGCGAGGCCGGCTCGGCCACCCCCACCACCAGCAGCACGCCCGAATCGCGGCAGGCCGCCGAAAGCGCGCGGAAATCCGCCAGCCGGCCGAAGAAGCCGGGATTTTGCACCACCACGCAGGCCAGATCCGAGCCCACCCGGCCGATCAGATCCTCGATCCCCATCGGGTCGGGATCGAGCGCCTCGACCGCGATGTCGGTGAAGCGAAGCTGGGTCGCGGTGACGCTGCGCCAATGCGGATGCAGATTGCCCGACAACAGCACCTTGCGCCGCTTGGTGACCCGCGCGGCCATCAGCGCCGCCTCGGCGCAGGCGGTGGCGCCGTCCCACATCGAGGCGTTGGCCACCTCCATCCCGGTGATCAGGGCGACCTGGGTCTGGAACTCGAACAGGTATTGCAGGGTGCCTTGGGCGACCTCGGGCTGATAGGGCGTGTACGAGGTGAGGAACTCGCCCCGCTGGATCAGATGGTCGACCGCCGCCGGAATGTGGTGGCGGTAGATCCCGGCGCCCAGGAAGAACGGCGCCTGTCCGCCGGTCAGGTTGCGGGCCGCCATGGCGGACAGCCGCCGCTCGACCGCCATTTCGCCGGCATGGGACGGCAGGTCGACCGGCTGGTCGCGGCGCGCGGCGGGCGGCACGTCGCGGAACAGGCTGTCGACACTGGGCACGCCGATGGCCGCGAGCATGTCGCGCCGATCGGATTCGGTCAGCGGCAGATAGCGCATGACGGCTCCTTTTCCAAAAAAGTCCCGTCGCTCCCGCGAAGGCGGGAGTCCAGGCTTCCGCCCCCAACATGGATCCCCGCCTTCGCGGGGATGACGGGAGAACTGACTTTCTTCCGCATCCCGTTAGCCCAGCTCGGCCAGATAGGCGTCATAGGTCGCCTGATCCATCAGTTCCGCGACCTGGGCCGGCTCGGTCAGGCGGATCTTGTAGAACCAGCCCTCGCCGGTGGCGTCGGTGTTGATGGCGCCGGGCCGCTCGACCAGCGCCTGATTGGCCTGGGTCACCTCGCCGCTGGCCGGCGAATAGACCTCGCTGGCCGCCTTGACCGATTCGACGACCGCCGCCTCGCCGCCCTTGGCCAGGATCACGCCGGGCTCGGGCAGTTCGACATAGACCACGTCGCCAAGCTGGGTCTGGGCATAGTCGGTGATGCCCACCGTGGCGGTCTGGCCCTCGACGCGCAGCCACTCATGGTCTTTGGTGTAACGCATCTCGCTCATGGAATTCCCCTATTTGCGGTAACGATGAGGGACGAAGGGCAGCGGAACGACCCGCGCCGGGCGCGCCGTGCCGCGCACCATCAGTCCAAGTTCGGAGCCGGGCTGGGCGAAGGCGGTCTCGACGAAGCCCATGGCGATCGGCGCGTCGAGCGACGGGCCGAAGCCCCCCGAGGTGACCTCGCCGATCTTGCGGCCGACGGCGTCGACGATGTCGGTATGGGCGCGGGCCGGCGCCTTGCCCTCGGGGCGGATGCCGACCCGGCGCCGCGCCGGGCCGTCGCGCAATTGCCCCAGGATGATCTCGGCGCCCGGAAATCCGCCCTCGGCGCGGCGCCGCTTGCCGATCGTCCAGGCCAGCCCCGCCTCGATCGGCGTGGTGGTGGTGTCGATGTCGCTGCCGTAAAGGCACAGCCCGGCCTCCAGGCGCAGCGAGTCGCGCGCCCCCAGCCCCACCGGCGCCACCTCGGACTGGGCGAGCAGAACGCGCGCCACCGCCTCGGCGCGGTTGGCCGGCACCGAGATTTCAAAGCCGTCCTCGCCGGTATAGCCCGAACGGGTGACGAAGCACGCGACGCCGGCGATGTCCAGGTCGCGCCCGCTCATGAACCCCATGGCCGCGCTGGCCGGCGCCAGCCGTTCCATCACGGCCGCCGCCTCGGGTCCCTGCAGGGCCAGCAAGGCGCGGTCGGCCAGCACCTCGATTCCCACCCGGCCGCCGATCGAGACGATCAGGTGCTCGATGTCGGCCTGCTTGCAACCGGCGTTGACCACCACGAACAGGTGGTCGCCGGCATTGGTGACCATCAAATCGTCGAGGATGCCGCCCGAAGGGTTGGTGAACAGGGTATAGCGCTGCCGCCCCGCCTCGAGCCCCGCCACGTCGCCGGGCACCATTGTCTCCAGGGCGCGCGCCGCCTGGGGCCCGCGCAGGGCCACCTGGCCCATATGCGAGACGTCGAACAGCCCGGCATGTTCGCGGGTGTGGCGATGTTCGGCGATGATGCCGGCCGGATACTGCACCGGCATGGCGTAGCCGGCGAAGGGGACCATGCGGGCGCCCAGCTCGCGATGCAGATCGCCCAGCGGGGTCTCGAAAAGCGTGGTGGCTTGCGGTTCGGTCACCGGTTCCTCCCAGAATTGGCCAAGCGGCCTTGCGGCCACTCCTGCCCCCTCTGTCTGGGAACCTGAAAGATTCGCCGCGAAACCGCGGCTTTCATCTTCGGTGAGGCGACGCCGTCGGCGCGCCCGCTTTCCAGAGAAACATCCCCCCGCGGTCCTTTTGCCTGAGAGTTTCCGGGGCGGTTGCTCCTTCGGCGCCGGGATTCACACCCGGTCTCTCCCACGGGGATCGACTGTCATGTCCTGCCAGTTTGACGCCGTCCGCCGGGGTTCGTCAACACCGGCTTTCGCACTGCGTCACCGCCCATGGCGACGGTTGTACTCCAACTGCTCGGGGGTCAGTTGGAAGCCGACGAAGATCTGGTAGTCCTGGGCCTGGACGTCGGCCCGGTAGGGCAGCAGCATGGTGACGCCCTCGTCGGTGGCGCGCACCGTCTCGACGTTGACCGGGAAGCCGACGCTCATCTTGATGACCGCCTTGGCTTCGGGCTTGGGGTAGAACACCGGCACCGCGACGAACCAGTCCAGGTCGCTGACCCGTTCGGGCGCGCCGGGGCCACGACGCGCGTCGACCGCGACCGCCAGCGAGACCTCGACGCCTTCGTCCTTGTACTGGCATTCGCCGCGGAAGGCGCTCATCTCGGCCTCGATCTCGACGTCGGTGACGTCGCGGCCGGGGCCGGGGCGGAATTTGGTCAACCGCGCCGCGTCGCCCAGGATGGCGACCTTGGGGCAGGGCGGCGGCTCGTCCTTCTTGGCGCAGGCGGACAGGGCCAGCGGCACGGCCAGGGCGAGGAGAAGGGCGCGGCTCATCGGCCGACCTCGGAATGGCTGCCGTCGCAGAACGGCGGAGTCTTGCTGGCCTTGCAGCCGCACAGCCACACCTTGCCATCCCGCTCGGCGGTGAACGCTTGCGGCTTCAGCCCGGTGCCCTTGTGGGCGCCGTCGCAGAACGGCTGCGCGGCGCTGCGCCCGCAGGCGCACCAGAAGTATTTTTCCCCGGCCTGGACCTCGACCTCGAACGGGCCGGGATGCGCCGCGACGGCATCACTCATGTCTGCCTTTCTCCCTGCCGGGAATTCTGCTATTGCTGCCGAACCGCACTTTAGAGAACCGCGTTGCGGCGCACAAGCCGGGAAACCCGCCTGAGCGCCCCCATCGCCTATGCCTTTCGGATCCATGGAACGACAGCCGCTCACCATTCTTCTGGCCAGTCCGCGCGGATTTTGCGCCGGCGTCGACCGGGCGATCCAGATCGTCGAGCGGGCGCTGGAGAAGTACGGCGCGCCGGTCTATGTCCGCCACGAGATCGTCCACAACCGTTTCGTGGTGGCGGGGCTCGAGGCCAAGGGCGCCATCTTCGTCGACGAATTGACCGAGGTGCCCGACGGCGTGCCGGTGGTCTTCTCGGCCCATGGCGTGCCGCGCGCGGTGCCGGCCGAGGCCGAGCGGCGCGGCCTGTTCTATCTCGACGCCACCTGCCCGCTGGTCACCAAGGTCCATTACGAGGCCATGCAGCACCACCGCGCCGGCCGCCAGATGATCATGATCGGCCACGAAGGCCATCCCGAGGTGATCGGCACCATGGGACAGGTGCCGCCCGGCGTGATCCTGCTGGTCGAAAACGTCGCGCAGGCCGAGGCGGTGGCTCCCGCCACGCCCGAGGAACTGGCCTACATCACCCAGACCACCCTGTCCTTGGACGACGCGAACGCCATCATAGAGGTGCTGCGGCGGCGCTTTCCGGCGATTCGCGGGCCGCGCAGCGAAGACATCTGCTTCGCCACCACCAATCGCCAGACCGCCGTGCGCGCCATCGCCGCGCGCTGCCAGACCGTGATGGTGCTGGGCGCCCCCAATTCGTCGAACTCCATGCGCCTGGTCGAAGAGGCGCGCCGCGCCGGCTGCCCCAACGCCATGCTGGTGCAGCGCGCCGACGAGATCGACTGGTCGGCGCTGGACGACATCCGCTGTCTGGCCATCACCGCGGGCGCCTCGGCCCCCGAGGTGCTGGTCGAAGAGGTCATCGAGGCCGCCCGCCGCCACCGCGAGGTGGTGATCCAGGAGGTCACGGTGACCCGCGAAACGATTTCCTTCAAACTACCGGCGGCCCTGTCCGCCTGAGAAACGATGGCCGTATATACCGAAGTGGGTGACGAGGAACTGGAAGCGTTCATCGCCGAGTACGATCTCGGCGAGGTGGTGTCGTGCAAGGGCATCGCCGAGGGCGTCGAGAACTCGAACTACCTGATGCAGACCACGCGCGGCACCTTCATCCTGACCCTGTACGAAAAACGGGTGAACCCCGAGGAGCTGCCGTTCTTCCTTGGATTGATGGAGCATCTGGCCGAGCGTGGCTTGGCCTGCCCCACCCCGATCCATGGCCGCGACGGCCGCGCCCTGCGCGAATTGTGCGGCCGCCCCGCCGCGATCGTGACCTTCCTGCAAGGCATGTGGCCGCGCCGCATCCAGCCCATGCACTGCGCCCTGTTGGGCGAGGCGATGGCGCGTCTGCACGTCGCCGGCGCCGATTACCCCGGCCGGCGGTCCAACGACCTGTCGGTGGCCGGCTGGCGGCCGCTGTTCGACGCCTGCAAGGACCACGCCGACGACGTCAAGCCGGGCCTCGCCGACGAGCTGGACTCCGAACTCGCCACCCTGGAACGCGACTGGCCGAGCGGACTGCCCCACGGGGTGATCCATGCCGACCTGTTCCCGGACAACGTGTTCTTCCTGGGCGAGCGGGTGTCGGGGATCATCGACTTCTACTTCGCCTGCACCGATTCCCTGGTCTACGACGTGGCGATCTGCCTGAACGCCTGGTGCTTCGAATCCGATGGCAGCTTCAACGCCACCAAGGCGCGGTTGATGCTGTCGTCCTATCGCAAGGTTCGGCCGCTCGGCGCCGACGAGATGAGGGCGCTTCCCCTGCTGGCGCGCGGCAGCGCCATGCGCTTTCTGCTGACCCGCCTGTACGACTGGCTGAACACGCCGGCCGGCGCCCTGGTCAAGCGCAAGGACCCGCTGGAGTATCTGGCCAAGCTGCGCTTCCACAGCGGCATTTCCGGCCCCGGCGCCTACGGCCTTGACTGAGTTGGAAGCCACCAAGGTCGAATTGTTCACCGACGGCGCGTGCAGCGGCAATCCCGGCCCCGGCGGCTGGGGCGTGCTGATGCGCTGGAAGGGCACCGAGAAGGAGATGTCGGGGGGCGACCCCGCCACCACCAACAACCGCATGGAGATGATGGCCGTGATCGAGGGCCTGAACGCCCTGAAGCGGCCCTGCTCGGTCGACGTCTACACCGACAGCCAATATGTGCAAAAAGGCATCACCGAATGGCTGCGCGGCTGGAAGGCCCGCGGCTGGCTGACCGCCGACAAGAAGCCGGTCAAGAACGCCGATCTATGGCGCCTGCTCGACGAAGCCGCCGCCCGCCACACCGTCCGCTGGCACTGGGTGCGCGGCCACGCCGGCCACCCCGAAAACGAACGCGCCGACGCCCTGGCCCGCAAGGGGTTGAAGTCGCTGTCGGAGTGAAGGCGCTCGGGGCGGTGGACGGATCACGGATAGGCGTTGGCGAACCAATCGAAAATCGCTCTGGTTATCGGGTCCTGTTGCGCCGCCGACTTTCCTGCCAGCATACCTTTTTGATACGACGACATTCGCACACCGAACGTACTGTCGTAACAAACGGCTCTGATGAAGCGGGAGCCCTGCAGTAGATCGGTGGCATCCATGAATAGCTTCGCCTTCAGAGAAGTTCCCTCATAAAGATCATAAACCCAAGTGTATTTTGGAAAGTCTCCGGTCAAGACGCTCATATCGAATACGGTTGTCGGGAGCTTAAGCAGATCGTTCTTGAGACGACCCGCATCACACAGGTAAATATCCCAGTCCCACCGGGACGGACTTAAAGAGAATTTTTCTCTGGCGGCTTCCAGAAGCTTGTCGAATTCATTGATTCCCATTACAGCCTTGGCAAAGGGCACCCTTATCTTGTGGTAGGTTGGAATGAGCAGGTTGTGAGGGACGAACGCCATATGATCTTTGTTGCCGCGACGATCCCGCCACGAAGTCATGATCGGTTCGGTCGAAGTCGTGAATTTCAGACGAGCAAACGGTCCGACACCATCATCATGCGCATACAGTCGATCGATCCGGGTCGCTCGCAAAGCGGGTCCTAAACTGAGCGTAAGGGAAGCTCCGGACGCCAGATGGAACCCATTTAAGGCAATCGCGTGCAAGCCTTCGACCTTGCCCGTAGAAACCTGAACGAGCGCGCCGCACGCAAGACACGGTATTCCAGCGCGCAAATACGCGTATGATGCGGACCGGAAGAGATCGGCATCGCAACTTTTTGGTGATTTACGAAGGACCGAAATGACGTGCGGCTCCAGCCCCACGCTGCGAATGGCCGCAGCCATCTGTTCGGAAGTCAGGCCTTCGTCATTGGGCATTGTCCGGGTGTCGAGCCCAATCGACGCCGCGCGAGTGATAGCGACGGGCGACGGAATCTCATGCTGAAAAATCCTTCCCGTGGCCTGAAAGGCGGACCAAAGGGCGCTCGTGGCGCAAGCGGCTACGTCGGTATCCTGTTCCTGAAAGGCGAGTGAGTGCACTGAAAGCGGGAATCCGAAAAGACTTACGTCGTACTTCTGGTTAACCGGAAAGCATCTTTCGAACTTATTATCAAAATAATTTGCAAGACATGTTCTTCCAATTACGGTTTTCGGCAGCGGCTTTACAACTATAAATCCGGCGTAATGCTTCTGCAAATCCTCTTCGGAAGCCGATTTTTCCGAAAGTAGGCGCTGAAAACTTTCCTGTGTTATTATGTTCCGAAAAAAATGTAGTCTCGAACATTTTCTTCTGTAGTCACTAAAACAGCGTGAATAGTATCCTGCGTAGTCTTCAAGATAGTGCTTATCAACATAATCCTCCTCAACGAGGACCGTCTTAACGGAGATTTCTTTAAGATACTCGTCCAAATACGCAATGTGTGGCTTGTTCTCTATACTTGATATACTATGCGCCTTTTCGATCAAAAGCTGTCTAAACGCTGGCAGAGAATACTCCAGCACTCGGAAGGCAGCCATGATGGTTGATCTCAGACGGTGACAGGCAGGCGGAACAGGTCAAGGTCAACCCGAACCTGATCACTGAACTGGGCAGCGTCCGAGCGCGCGGAAGCGAACACCTGGTCCAAAACCTCCTTGCCTTCGTCAGACCTCGCCCAAGCCTCAAGTTGCGCTCCCTCCCGTGAATCGTCATCGTCCATGTCATCCTCCCAGATCGCAACTCGGAATCAAAAACCGGCCTAAACGCAGGCCGGTCGACGCACGCGAAATCGTACCTTACATAATTCGGATACCACGCTCGCGCTTACGTAGCAAATGAATTTCCGCCGTGCAAGACACTGATTCCGTGGCAATGCCATGGTCTAGCGCCTAAATTGGGCGGGCGGCGCGCCTCACCGCTCCGCCTTGTCCAACGCCTCGATCACCGCGCCGGGGGTCAGCAGTTCGGGTAGGGCGACGCCCTCGGGCGTGGCGGGGCCGTAGGCCGCGTTGAAGGGAATCCCGTAGCGCCCGAAGGATTGCAGATAGGCGGCGATGCCGTCGTCGGGGCGGGTCCAGTCGGCGCGCATCGCCACCACGCGCGGCTGTTTCAGCCGCTCGGCGACCGGATCGCGGTCGATCACCGCCGCCTTGTTGACCTTGCAGGTGATGCACCAATCGGCGGTGACGTCGACGAACACCACGCGGCCCTCGGCGACCAGCCGGGGGATGGCGGCGCGGTCGAAGGGCACCCAGGCGATGGCGCCGGGCTGGGCCGCCTCCGCCGCCGCCGGCT
>JADFZP010000589.1 GCA_015232485.1 Alphaproteobacteria bacterium | reverse complement strand
GTGACGCTGACCGCCGAAGGGGCGTTGCTGCTCGACGGCCAGCCGCGCTCGGCCGAGGCGCTGACCGCAGATCTGACCAGCCGCCTGACCGCCGAACCCACGCTGGTCGTGGAGCTGGCGGCCGATGGCGCGCTGGCCTATGAGCGGGTGGCCCAGACGGTGTCCTTGCTGCGCCAAGCCGGCGCCACCCGGTTGGCCTTCGCCACGCGGGGCCAATCATGAGGCGCGCCACCACGCTGGCCCTGGGCGGGCTGATCGCCGCGACGCCGGCCTTGGCGGCCGAACCGGACGCCGTGCTCGACGAGGTCAGCGTCACCGCCTCGCGCCTGGAGCGGCCGACCTTGGCGGTGCCGCAATCGACCACCGTGATCGGCGCCGAGAAGATCGAAAAAGAGCGCATGGAGAATGTCGGCGACGCCCTGGAGGAAATCCCCGGCGTGCTGGCCGAAAGCCGCAACGGCGGCTACGACACCCGCATGATCATTCGCGGCGCCGGGTTGAAGGCGCGCTATGGGGTGCGCGAGATCACCATCCTGCGCGACGGCGTGCCGATGACCGATCCCGACAGCTTCACCCGCTTCGACTTCATCGACACCCAGGACATCCAGCAGGTCGAGGTGGTCAAGGGGCCGGGCAACGTCAATTCGGCGGGCGCCGCCGGCGGCGTGGTGCAGATCAACTCGAAATCGGTGTTCGACACCGAGAACGACACGCTGAAGCTGGGCGGCGGCGCGCCCCATCGCTTGCAGGGCCACGCCCGCTGGGGCGGCTGGCTGAACGAGGAATGGGCCGCCTCGGCCTCGGTCTCGCACCGGGAAAGCAATCCCGACTGGCGCGCCTGGAACGACTTCTCGACCAGCCAGGGTGGAGCCAAGCTGGGCTGGGCGCCCAAGGACGGCGGCCGCACCTTCGAGGGCGAGGTCAGCTATTCCGAGGCCGATCTGCAAATCCCCGGCGCCATGAACCGGAGCATGTACCAGACCTTCGAACGCACCGGCGAGCAGACCGGGACGTCGAGCGCCTTCAAGCAGTCCGGCCGCTATTCCTCGATCCTGTTCGCCAATGGGCGTTACGAACAGACGATCGGCGATTGGACGATCAAGCCGCGCCTTTACGTCACCCGCTGGGAGCACGTCCATCCGGTCACCGGGGCGATCAACGTCAATCCCGGCAACTGGGTGTTCGGCGGCGATCTGGAAGGCGATTGGAAGCACCAACTGGGCCGCTTCGACGCCACCCTGGCGACCGGCGTGACGATGCGCCGCGACACCGTCGACGGCGAGGAGAAATACGCCTGGGCCGACATCGTCACGTCGTCCTCGGGGCGCATCACCGCGACCAACTCGGACACGCGGGGCAATCTGCTCGAGCGCAGCGACGCGGCGAACACCCTGTACGGCGCCTTCGTCGAGGAATCGATCCGCCTGACGCCCACCGTCACCCTGGACGCCGGCCTGCGCGCCGACCGGGTCGAATTCGACATCGCCACCGAACAGTTCGGCGTCTACGACTATGCGCGCGGCATGTACTTGCCAAGTTTGGCCAATATCCTCACCGACACCGGCTACACCCTGGTGTCGCCGCGCATCGGCGTGACCTGGGAGTACCAGCCGGGGCTGGCCGCCTACGCCTCGCTGGCGCGCGGCGATCAGGTGCCGTCGAGTAGCGAACTGGCCGCCAACCCCAATTTGCGCGCCGCCACCTCGACCAATTACGAGGTGGGCTTGAAGGGGCGCCGCAAGGGCTGGGGCTTCGACGCCGCGCTGTATTGGAACCCGGTCGAGGACGAGATCACCCAAGTCGTCGAGAACGGCCGCTCGCTTTACCAGAACGCCGGCCAGACCGAGAAGCTGGGCACCGAATTGGCCGCGTGGTGGAGCCCCGTCGAGCGCCTGACGATCGGCGGCCATTGGGCGTGGAGCCGCTACCGCTTCGACGAGTTCACCGAGGTGGCGGCCGGCATGAACCGCGATCTGGCGGGCAAGACCCTGCCCTACGTCCCCGAACACCAATACGGCTTCTTCGCCCGTTGGACGCCGCGCGACGATCTGTGGCTGCGCGTCGACACGCGGACCTGGGGCGAGTACTGGATGGACAACGCCAACACCATGACCTATCCGGGCTACCAGTTGCTGACCGATTTGTCGGCGGGCTGGGAGGTCGGGCGCCACTCGCTGCGCCTGTCGATCGACAACATCTTCGACCAGCGCTACGCGTCCGAGGCCAACAAGGACGCCACCGGCAACGAATTCTATTACTCGGGCGAGCCGCTTTCGGCTTTGCTCACCTATGTGCTGAAGCTGTGATCCGCGGCGCCCTTCTGCTGGCCGCCCTGCTGCTCGCCGCCCCGGCGGCGGCTCAGGATCACGGCCAACACACCACGCCACCCGCCGAGTGGAGCGCGGCGCCGCGCCTGGTGCCGAAGGGCGGCGGGCGTGGCCCCACGATCTACGTCCAGCGCGGCCTCGACACGGCGACGATCACGGTTCTGCCGCCGGAGGGCGCGCCCCGCACCCTGGCCTCCGGCGCGCCGGTCGC
>JADFZP010000588.1 GCA_015232485.1 Alphaproteobacteria bacterium | reverse complement strand
CTCGATCGCCAGGGCCAGCGTGGCGACGGCGGTCAGCGCGGCCAGGGCCAAGGCGAGGCGACCGGCCCAGGCTCCACCCTCGCGGATCCAGGGCACGGCCAGCGCGGCGGCCAGGAAAAGCTGGGCGATCATCGATTCGACGCCCACCCAGACTCCCAGCCCGCCGGCGGCGCCCGCCACCAGCGCGGCCCGCCGCCCGCCATCGCCCAGACACAGTCGAACGACGGCGGCCATCTGGATCAGGAAGGCCAGCGCGATCAGCGCGTGATGGTCGGGCCGTCCAACCATGAACACCGCGGAAAGCTGCGGCTGGACAAGCAGCAAGCCACAGGCGAGCAAGAACCCCCGATCATCCAGGAAGGGCCGGCTCGCCCAGGACAGCGCCGGCAGCGCGGCCAGCAGCGCAAGCGGCGCGATCAGGCTTCCCCACACGAACAGCGCCCGCTTGAGCCCAAGCAACGGCGTCAACGGCCACGCCCCCGCCGCCAGCAGCAGATCGAGGGGCCGCGTCCAGTGCAGCGCCTCGCCATAGGGCGCGTTGCTGCGCGGCATCAAAGGGTCCCACCAGTCACCGGCGTCGAGCAGCCAGGCGACCCGCGTCAGCCGCATGTAGCAGTCGGGGTCCAGCAACCGGCCATCCAGCACCGGGGATGCGCCCGAAACGGCAAGTACAACCTGAAACGCCACCACCATCATCGCGGCCAGCAGCAGTGTTCTCCGCCGATGACGCGGCGGGCTGGTTCGATGGTTTGGCGAAAGGCTGATGATCTCGACCAAGGCGATGCTCTGGAACCGTGACAGGGCGCACAAATCAATAAATTTTCGCTTAATAAGAGGGATTTCCCCAGGCGAGAATTCGGTTGTCAGCGGGCCGGACGCCTCTTACAATCGGGATCGGTGGGGTGCACCCGGTCATCAAGCTACGTCTGGCGGTGTAGTTTGGGCCGAGCGCGCAGCAACGGGCAAGTCCGTTTCGGCGCAGGATGCAAGTCGAAAAGGAGAATGGTATGTTGAAGCTGTACGTGGACTACCTCGGCCTCAAAGCGAAGATGGCCGAACGGCTGGCCAGCGACGAATCGGGGGCCACGGCCATCGAGTACGGTCTGATCGCGGCGCTCATCGCGGTGGTCATCATCGGCGTGCTGACGACGATCGGTACCGATCTCAACACGAAGCTGAATTCGGTCGCCAGCAGCCTCTGAGCGCTGGCCGCGGCGAAGGTCGCGAACCGAAGGAACAAAAAACTCCCCGCGAGCGGTCGCGGGGAGTTTTTTCTTTGTCAGGCGCTGTCCGGGTCGCCATCCAGGCCCGCCGTTTACGATTGACTAAGGATGTTGCTGCTTGATTATACGGGAGTATAAAAGGTGAAGAACGTTCCGGTTCGCCGGGACATCGGGAAAGGCAGCCATGCGACCAATGGCCATCGTGCTCGTCGTGATCTCGCTTGCGGTGGCGGGGCTTGCCGCCTTTTTGGCCAAGCAGTTCGTGGACGGGCAGAAGGCGCAGCCGCTGGCCGCCCAAGCCGTGATGACCGATACCGAGAACGTGCTGGTGGCGGGGCGCGACCTCGAGCCGGGGACGGTGCTCAAGGATACCGATCTGCGCTGGCAGGCCTGGCCGCGCACCATGATCGACCCGCGCCACGTCCAGCGCGGCAAGGGTGACGATCCGCTGCCGGCCTATGTCGGCTCGGCGGTGGCGCGCAAGTTCCTGGCGGGCGAGCCCTTGACCGCCAACGGGGTGTTCCGCCAAGACGAGGCGGGGCTTCTGGCGGGCATGCTGTCGCCAGGCATGCGGGCGGTCACGGTGGGCGTGACGCCCAGCACCCAGACCGGCGGTTTCGTGTTGCCGGGCGACCGCGTCGACGTGGTGGTGGCGATGGAGGTCAAGCCGGAAAGCGGCGGCGGAAAATTCCAGGCCGCCGAGATCGTGGTGGCCGACGTGCGCGTGCTGGCGGTCGATACCAGTCTGGCGGCGCCGGGCGGGGACAAGGGGGGAACGATGGCGGGCAAGACGGCGACCCTGGAGGTGACGCCCAAACAGGCCGAGCGGGTGATTACCGCCGGTTTGATGGGGACCGTCTACCTGCTGCCGCGCAGCCGGGCCGACGGCGAGATCGACGAGGATGCGGCGCCCGGCTTCACCACCAGTTTCCATGTCTCGAAGGTCCTGCGCACCGGTCCGATGGTCGGCCTGCCCGAGGATGCCGAGGGGCAAACCCTCGATGCGGTCAAGCCGCGACGCCCGGGCGCCAACGCGCCCGCCCTGGACGTCCGCGCCCCGGCCGGAAACGCCTTGGGCCAGAAGAACGCGGCCGGCGTGATCGTGGTCAATCGCGGCGGCGCCCGCGCCGAGCACGCGGTGACGGAATGAATATCGGAACGGCCTTCCTCGCCCTGGCGCTCGTACTCGCCGCGCCTTTCGTCCGCGCCGAAGAGGCCGCGCCGCCGGTCTCGACCTATCCCGGCGGAAAGGCGTCGTCGCCGCCGCCGGTCGCCGAGCCGGTGACCGTGGCGCCGCCGATCGCGCCCGCGCCGGTCGTCG
>JADFZP010000587.1 GCA_015232485.1 Alphaproteobacteria bacterium | reverse complement strand
CGCCGTGCAGGCGGCGCGCGGCGGCGCGAGCTTCGACGAGGTCGCCAAGGCGGCGGCGCGCGAGGTCGGTTCGCTCGGCTGGGTCGAGCGCCAGGGCCTGCCCGCCGATTTCGCCGAGCCGGTCTTCGCCCTGCCCGCCGACGGGATCAGCGAGCCCCTGCAAAGTCCTCTCGGCTGGCACGTCTTCAACGTCACCGGCCTGGCCGAGGGGCGCACCCGCCCGCTGGCCGACGTGCGCGACCAGATCCGCCAGGACCTCGCCGCCGAAAAGGCGCTGGACCTCGTCTTCACGTTGGGCACCCAGGTGCAGGACGCCCTGGCCGGCGGCGCCACCTTGGAAGAGGCGGCGCAGCGCTTGAAGATCGGCTTCGCCAAGGCCGAGATCGACCAGCGCGGCCGCACCCGCCAGGGTCAGCCGGCCGACACGCTGCCGCAATCCGACACCTTCCTGGCCGCCGCCTTCGCCACCGAGCGGGGCCGCGACAGCGAATTGACCGAGCTTGACGCCGGCGGCTATTTCCTGCTGCGCGTCGACGAGGTGACGCCGCCCGCCCTGAAGCCCTATGAGAGCATCAAGGACGAGGTCGCCAAGGCCTGGGTCGTCGAACAGCGCGCCAACGCCGCCCGTCAGGCCGCCGAGGCCGCCGCCGCCAAGTTGAAGGATGGCGCGGCGCTGGCCCAACTCGCCACCGAAGCCAAAAGCAAGGTGACGGTCACCAAGCCGCTGGCCCGCGAGGAAGCCAACGAATCCCTGCCGCGCGAGCTGATCGGGCGTCTGTTCGCCATGAACCCCGGAGAGGCGGCCACCGCCCCGGTGGCGACCGGCACCCTGCTGGTCGTGCTGAAAGAGGTGGTGCCCGCCGGCCCCGCCGATGGTGACGGCGCCAAGGCCCTGAGCCGCCAGGCCGGGCAGACCATCGCCGCCGACATCCTGGACCAGTACCTTGCGGCGTTGACCACGGAACACGGCGTCACCGTCAATCGCAAGGTGATCGAGGGACGACTGTAGAATCATGAAGGCGACGCCCGACTTCGCCACCTTCGCCGCCGCCTACGAGGCCGGCAAGGCGCAGGTGCTCTCGACCACCCTGGTGGCCGATTTGGAAACCCCGGTTTCGGCCATGCTGAAGCTGGCCGACGGCCGGCCCAACTCGTTCCTGCTGGAGTCGGTGGAGGGTGGGGCCAAGCGCGGCCGCTACTCCTTCATCGGACTGAAGCCGGATCTGATCTGGCGCTGCCAGGGCGACACGGCCGAGATCAACCGCGAGGCCCGCTTCGACGCCAACGCCTTCGCGCCCTGCCCGGTCGCCGTCGAGCGCGGCGCGTTGGCCAGCCTGCGCGCCCTCGAGATCGAAAGCCGCATCGGCCTTCCGCCGCACCTGCCGCCGATGTCGGCGGCGCTGGTCGGCTATCTCAGCTACGACGTGGTGCGTCTGGCGGAAAAGCTGCCCGACAACAACCCGGACGGCATCGGCGTGCCCGATGGCGTGTTCCTGCGTCCCACCGTGATGGCCATCTTCGACGACATCGAGGACGTGGTCACCGTCGTCACCCCCGTGCGCCCGCGCCAGGGCCAGGACGCCCGCGCCGCCTGGGAGCAAGCCTGCACCCGCCTGGCCGAGGTGGTCGCCGACTTCGACCGCAACCTGCCGCTCAACCACGAGCCGCCCGCCGACCACGCCGCCCTGCCCGCGCCCACTCCCAACATGACGCGCGAGCGGTTCCACGAGATGGTCGCCAAGGCCAAGGAATACATCGCGGCCGGCGACATCTTCCAGGTGGTGCTGTCGCAGCGCCTGACCGCGCCGTTCCGCCTGCCGCCCTTCGCCCTGTACCGCGCGTTGCGGCGGACCAATCCGAGTCCGTTCCTGTTCCATCTCGATTTCGGCGGCTTCACCATCGTGGGTTCGAGCCCCGAGATCCTGGTTCGTCTGCGCGACGAGAAGGTCACCATCCGCCCGCTGGCCGGCACCCGCCGGCGCGGGCGCGACGAGGCCGAGGATCAGGCGCTCGCCCAGGATCTGCTGGCCGATCCCAAGGAGATGGCCGAGCATCTGATGCTGCTCGATTTGGGCCGCAACGACGTCGGCCGGGTCGCCAAGATCGGCACCGTCAAAGTCACCGAGCAGATGCGCATCGAGCATTACAGCCAGGTGATGCACATCGTCTCGAACGTCGAAGGCATGATCGACCCGCGTTACGACGCCATGGACGCCCTGCTGGGCGGCTTCCCGGCCGGCACCGTGTCGGGGGCGCCCAAGGTGCGCGCCATGGAGATCATCGACGAATTGGAGCCCGACCGGCGCAGCTTCTACGCCGGCTGCATCGGCTATTTCTCGGCCAATGGCTCGATGGACACCTGCATCGCCCTGCGCACCGCCCTGGTCAAGGACGGCACCCTGTATGTGCAGGCCGGCGCCGGCATCGTCGCCGATTCCGACCCCGAGTCCGAATTCCAGGAATGCCTGAGCAAAGCCCGCGCCCTGGTCCGCGCCGCCGAAATCGCGGTGCAGTTCTCGACCCGGCGGGGATGAGTGGCGCGGGCG
>JADFZP010000586.1 GCA_015232485.1 Alphaproteobacteria bacterium | reverse complement strand
TCAGGCCAGCGTGAACGCCTCGGCCTCGATCGCGATGAAAACCCGGCCCAACGCGCCGACCCGTTTGTAGAAATCCGCCGACCGCGCCGTTTCGAGGTCGGCGAAGAAGTGCTGCATCCAACTGCCGAGATGGGCCGAGAACATGGCCCGCTGCTCGTCCAATCCCGGCCCGCCGCCGAAGGCGCCGACGATCAGGCCGGACATCACCTCGCACAGCGCCGCGACATGGTCCTCGGGCTCGGGATTGTTTTCGGCGCTGGCCACTTCCAGGCGCGCCAGATCGCCGCGCAGCAGGGCCAGCGGCTTGTCGTGCAGGAATCCGCTCAGATAATGCGAGCCGTAGGGCAGCAACTCGCCCTCGCCCAGCCCGATGAACAACACGTCGAATTCGGTCGACACGGCCTCGGGCGTGGTGGCCCGCGCGGCCTGCGCCAATCCGCCGAGGGCGGTGCCCAATGGCGAAGCATCGCCGTCCAGCGAGGCGAGATGGGCAAGCAGTTCGGCGCTCGGCGGACGGGCCAGCAGATGGGCGAGCAGCAGATAGAATTCGGCCCGCAGGCGCTCTTCCCCAACCACCGGGGAAACGGGCGCGGTGCTCCAGTCGCCCTCGCGGGACGCCAATGCCGCCATATGGATGTCGCTCCCTGCGTTTTATCTTTGGTCGGGTAGGTTCCCGACCCGATGACCCTACCTTCCTGATGGGATAGGGTCAACGCGAGGGGGGCGGATTTCCGACTAAAGGAGGATCGGGCTGGTCCGCCGCCAGCTTTTCCAACGCCTCGGCGCCTTCGACCAGCACTTGGGTGACGGCGGCGACGGTGGCGGCGGTGCAATCGACAAGATTGTGGAGGTCGAGCGGATCGACCGCCGCCAAGCCGGGATCGGTGCGCCACATGGCGCGCAGGGCGGCGTTGCCCAGCTCGGGCGCCGCGTCGAGCAGATCGCGCGCCGCCCGCACGGCGGGGTCCAGTTCCTCGGGCACGACGGCCGGAGTGGTCGGCTCGGGTGGCGGAGCGGCCAGCTTGCGGCGCGACCAGCGCGCCAGGAAACCTTCGTCGCGGCTCATCGGTTCCCCGCTTCGCCGCGCCAATTCTTGCGCTGGCGTTTCTCGAACGGCTCGTCGGCCGGGCACAGCGCGGCGAAGGCTTCGATCCAGCCGCGCACGAAGTCGGGCATCGGCACCGCCTCGATCACGTCCTCGCCGCAATCCATCAGCTTTTGCGCCTCGTCCGGGGCGGCGGTGACCAGCAGGACGCGCCAGGGGATCGGCCCCGCCTCGTCGTCGCGGCGCAGCGCCACGAACAGGCCGGGACGCTCGCCCGCCAGATTGTAGCGGTAGCTGGCGACGTCCGAGCGGTACAGCGTCAGATCGACCGGGCCGGCCAGCCATTGCGCGATGGTTCCGTCGTCGCGCAGGCGCCGCGTTTCGAAGCCCGGCTCGGCGGGCAGCACGGCGATCGGCTGCCAGGTCTCGCTCGCCCAGGCGTTGGCGAGCGCCCGCCGCTCGATCACCACGCCGATCGTCAGGCTGTCGCGGAACAGGGTCATGCGTCGTCCCGCACCAAGCGTTCGGCGCCGGCCAGGACGATGTGGCGGCTGCCCTTGGCGCGGCCGATCAGGGTCAGCCCCGCCTTGCGCGCCAGCTCGACCCCCCAGGCGGTGAAGCCCGAGCGCGACACCAGGATCGGGATGCCCATCTGCACCGTCTTGACCACCATCTCGCTGGTCAGCCGGCCGGTGGTGTAGAAGATCTTGTCCGCACCCGCGATGCCGTGGCGGAACATGTAGCCGGCGATCTTGTCGACCGCGTTGTGGCGGCCGACGTCCTCCATGTAAAGCAGCGGCCGATCGCCCTGGGCCAGCACGCAGCCATGGATGGCGCCCGCTTCCAGATACAGGCTGGGCGTCGTGTTGATCGCCTTGAGCAGCCGGGTCAGACCGGCGGTGCCAAGCCGCGCGTCGGCGGGCAGGCGGATCTCGTCGAACCGCTCCATCAAATCGCCGAACACGGTGCCCTGGGCGCAGCCCGAGGTCTGGGTCTTCTTCTTCAGCTTCTCTTCGAAATCGGTGCGGTGGGCTGTGCGCACCACGATCGTCTCGATCTCGGGATCGTAGTCGACCGACGTCACCGTGTCGCCGGGCCGCAGCATGTTCTGATTCAGCAGGAAGCCCAGCGCCAGATAGTCGGGGTAATCGCCGATGGTCATCATGGTGACCACCTCCTGGCCGTTGAGATACAGCGTCAGGGGGCGTTCGACGGGCACCGCGACCTCGATGGCGCGGCCGTCCTGGTCCAGCCCCTCGACGCGGTGGGTGAGGCGGGCATCGTCGGGGCGGGGGCTGATCAGCATGTCGTTCATCGCGTGACATTACCGCCGGACGGGCCGCCCCACCAAGGGGGCGTGACGAATTCTCCATACAAAGTCGAATGGCCGGCTAGAATGAAGGTCGCTATCGTCAGCCCTAG
This sequence comes from Alphaproteobacteria bacterium, assembly GCA_015232485.1. Lineage (GTDB taxonomy): Bacteria > Pseudomonadota > Alphaproteobacteria > Rhodospirillales > Magnetospirillaceae > JADFZP01. The sequence continues at coordinate 83 of JADFZP010000586.1, read as the reverse complement.
TCCACCACGGAGGTCCCCATGCTCGTCGACGGCCGGCGCGTCTTGCTTTGTGATTGCGGCGGCTCGATGACGCTGCCGGGGCG
>JADFZP010000585.1 GCA_015232485.1 Alphaproteobacteria bacterium | reverse complement strand
GCACGACGCTGGTTGGCAAGCTGCTCGATTCCCATCCCGATGTCCTGTACCGCCACGAGCCCGATTCGGTGCTGGTCGATCCCGACATCCCCTTCCTGCCCAGCGCCGGGCGGCGGGCCTTGCACGTGGCGGCGGCGCGGCTGTATCTGGCCGCGTTGACCCGCGTGCGGGCGCCCAAGGTGGCGGCGCGACCTCCGGTTTTCGCGAAAAGCTGGCGTCGTCCGGCGGCCGCCCTGGCGCATCGCGCGATGGCCCGCGCGGCGCCGCTGCTCGCGCCGCTGAAGGCCCTGCCGGTGGCCGACCTGATCGATCCCGCGCTCCGCGACACGGTGGTGCCGGCGATCAAGAGCGTCAATTCGCTGTGCCGCACCCGGCTGTTCCACGAAGCCTGGCCCGAGGCCCGCATCGTCCATGTGGTGCGCCACCCCTGCGCGGTGGTCGCCTCGCGGCTGGCCGGCATCGGCAAGGGATTGATGCGGCCCAACGTCTATCTGGCGGCGACCTTCGCGATGGACGAGGCGCGCCGCTACCCGTTCGGCGAGGAGGAGATGCGCCAGCGCCCGCTCGAGCAGCAGATGGCCTATCAATGGATGGTCCACAATGACAAGGTCCACGCCGAAACGCGCGGGCTCGAGGCCTGCCTGACGTTGCGCCACGAAACGCTGTGCCGCGGCCTGACCCAGGGGGCGCGCGCGCTGTTCGCCCATTGCCGCCTGGACTGGAACGCGCAGACCGCGACCTTCGTGGCCCGGCTGGAGTCGCTGGGCGGCGACGGCGGGGCGCGCTATTTCTCGATCATGCGCAATCCGGCCGCCGAGCTTGAACGCTGGCGAGAGCGGCTGAGTCCGGCGCAAATTCACGGTCTGGCCGGGGTGCTCGCCCATTCGACGCTGTGCCGCGAAGCCTATCCGGAACTGTTGGGCCTTGAACGGGCCGCCTCCAGCCCTTAAAACCAACGGGACCAACACCGGAGCAAGCAAGCATGCGCGCCGAGATCCAGGCCATGGCCGATGAGATCCAGCAGTCGATGGCACTGCTGAGGAGGCATCTTTGACTGGGATAACGCCCTGCGTCGTCTCGACGAACTGAACGCCCTCACCGAAAACCCCAATCTCTGGAACCAGCCCGAGCGCGCCCAGGCCTTGATGCGCGAGCGCACCCGGCTGGAAGGCGCCATCGGCGGTTGCCGCGCGCTGGAACGCGATCTCGACGACCATCTTGGGCTGATCGAACTGGGCGAGGCCGAAGGCGATCAGGCGGTGGTCGCCGACGCCGAGGCCGGTCTGGGCGCGTTGCGCGAACGCGCCCGCAAGCTCGAACTGGAAAGCCTGCTGTCGGGCGAGGCCGACGCCAACGACGCCTATCTGGAAGTCCATGCCGGCGCGGGCGGCACCGAGGCCCAGGACTGGGCCGAGATTCTGCTGCGCATGTACACCCGCTGGGCCGAGAACCACGGCTACAAGGTCGAGTGGCTGGAAGAAAGCGCGGGCGAGGAGGCCGGCCTCAAATCGGCCACGGTCAAGATCGCCGGCCCCAACGCCTATGGCTGGCTGAAGACCGAAAGCGGCGTTCACCGCCTGGTCCGCATCTCGCCCTACGACTCGGCGGCGCGGCGCCACACCAGCTTTTCGTCGGTGTGGGTCTATCCGGTGATCGAGGACGACATCGAGATCGAGGTCAACGAAAGCGACTGCCGCGTCGACACCTTCCGCGCCTCGGGCGCCGGCGGCCAGCACATCAACAAGACCGACTCGGCGATCCGCATCACCCACATCCCCACCAACGTGGTGGTGAGTTGCCAGATGGACCGCTCGCAGCACCGCAACCGCGCCACCGCCTGGGCGATGCTGAAGGCGCGCCTGTACGAGATGGAGCTGCAAAAGCGCGAGGCGGTCGCGCAGGCGGCGGCCGATGCGAAAACCGACATCGGTTGGGGACACCAGATCCGCTCCTACGTGTTGCAGCCCTATCAGATGGTCAAGGACCTGCGCACCAACGTCGAAACCAGCGACACGCAAGGCGTTTTGGACGGCGATCTCGATCCGTTCATGGCCGCCTCGCTGGCCGCCCGCATCACCGGCGGCGACGAGGCCCAAGCCGGCGGTTGAGGATCGAATTGCGGCGTTTGCAATTGATGATTGCGCGACGGTTCTGCTATCCTTACCGGACGCTTCAACCCTGTAGGACCGTCCCCCGTGATCCTCAGACCGCATGGGTTCACAGCCCAGACCAGCGAGGCCGTCGCCTCCACCGGACGCCAAGCGGCGATCGGCACCGCCATCTTTCTCGCCGGCTTCGCGGGCGGAGTGCTGGCGGCCGGGATATTCGATCTCGGCACGGTGGTCCATCCCACGCCGCCACCCCTGGGCGCGGGCATCGACACCAGTCGCCGCGCCCTTCCGCCCGCCATCGCCGCCGCGCCCGACCAGATGTATGGAATGGGCGGCATGTCCGGCATGGCCGCGATGGGCGGCATGAGCGGGATGACCGGCAACGGCATGGGCGGGATGGGCGGAATGGCCGGCATGGCGCCGGCCAGGCGCTGATCAGGACG
>JADFZP010000584.1 GCA_015232485.1 Alphaproteobacteria bacterium | reverse complement strand
ACCGCTGATCCAACCGCAGTTCGATTCGCCGGTTGCGGGCCAGGGCTTCCTCGCCGGGGCTTTGGTCGAGCGGCTGGAATTCGCCGAAGCCGGCGGCGGCCAGACGTTCGGGCGCGATTCCCTGGGCGATCAGGAACTTCACCACCGAGGTGGCGCGGGCGGTCGACAATTCCCAGTTCGACGCGAAGCGGGCGGTGGCGATCGGCACTCGGTCGGTGTGGCCGTCGACCCGCAGCACCCAGGCCAGATCGGTGGGAATCTGCTTCGAGATGTCGAGCAGGGTGCGGCTGAGCTGGGCGAGTTGGGCCTGCCCGGCCTCGCCGACCTCGGCCGAGCCGGTGCCGAACAGCAGTTCGGACTGGAACACGAAACGGTCGCCCTCGACTCGGATGCCCGGCTGGTTGCCCAGCACTTCGCGCAGGCGGCCGAAGAATTCCGAACGGTAGCGTTTCAGCTCCTCGACCTTGCTGGCCAGCGCCTGATTGAGTCGGCCGCCCAGATCGGCGATTTGGACCTTTTGTTCCTTGGACAGCGCCTCGGAGGCGTCGAGCGCGGCGACCAGCCGTTGGATTTCCAGCTTCAGGGCTTCGAGCTGCGCGTTGAGCAGCGCGGCATGGGCGCGCGCCTCCTCGGACAGCTTGCGCTCCTGGGCGATCTGGCCTTCCTTCTCGCCCAGTTTGGCGCCCAGCTCGGCGACCTTGGCTTCCATCTCGGCGCGCAGGGCCTTCAGGGCGGCGATGTCGTGGCGCAGCAGATCGGCTTCGCGCAGCTTGCTTTTCAGGGCTTCGCGGTCGGCGCCGACGGCGGCCAGCACGTCGTCGGTGTCCTTCATGCGGCCGGACAGGCGCTCGCGGTCGGCGACCGAGTTCTGCAATTCTCCGGAAAGCTGGGCGATGTTGGCGCGCAGCTCGCTGTTGGTGCTGCGCTCGAGGGCCAGAAGCTCGGCCAGTTCGCCGATCTGGCGGTTGAGGCGGCCCAGCGCCACGTCGCGCCCGCTCAGCGCCTGGCCCAGGAAGAATTGGGCCAACACGAACACCAGCAACAAGAAGGTGATGACCATCACCAGCGTGGCCAGGGCGTCGACGAAGCCGGGCCAGATGTCGGGGGTGCGGCGGAAACGGCGGCCGGACGAGGCCATGGCGATGGACTCCCAGCCTTAGTGTTCGGCTTCCTCGGCGATGGCGGCGATGGTGCGGGCCAGCATCTTGAACTCGCTGCGCATCTCTCGGATCATCTCGTCACGCGCGATCGGCATTTCTTCGACCATGCGGCTTAGCGCGCCATCGAGATTGCGGATGTGGGCGCGGGTGGCCTCGTCGACGCCGCCGCCGTTGGACTCGGCCAGACGGGCGAGCACCGGCTTCATCTCAAGCTGCGCCTCGGCCAGACGGATCATCAAGGTCTGCTCGGCGCGCATCTGGTCCGTCAGCGAGGACAGCTTCTCGGTCAGGGCGCGCATCCCGGCATTGCCGGCGATCCGGCTTTCCTCGCCGCGCGTGATGATGCGCTGGAGGTTCTCAAGGCTGTCGGCGTTCTGTTCAAGCAGCGCCTGGATGTAGGCCGGCACCGACTGGTCGCCGCCATCCGAGGCGAAGGCGCCACCCGACAGCCGGGTCAGGCTGGACAGCCACTCTTCCAATTCGTTGTAGAAGCTGTTCTGCGCCTGGTTGGCCTGCAAATCGAGAAAGCCCAGCGCCAGCGACCCGGCCAAGCCGAACAGCGAGGACGAAAACGCCGTCCCCATGCCGGACAGCGGCGCCTCCAGCCCCTTCTTGAGGCCGCCGAACATCGCCTCGACGTCGTCGCCGGCCAGCGTCAGATTGCGGATCACGTCGCCGACCGAACCAACCGTCTGGGCCAGACCCCAGAAGGTGCCAAGCAGGCCTAAGAACACCATCAGCCCGACGAAGTAGCGCGAGATCTCGCGCGATTCGTCCAGCCGCGACATGATGCCGTCGAGCACCGAGCGCATGGCGATCGCCGAGATGCTGACCCGGTCGCCCCGCCGCTCGCGCAGCATGGTGGCCAAGGGCGCCAGCAGGCGCGGCGGCTTGTCGGTCGACACCTCGGCCTGACCGCGCCGGAAGCTTTCGATCCAGGCGACCTCGGGGCCGACCATCAGCACTTGGCGGAAATTCAGCAACACGCCAACCAGGAACACGCCAAGGATCAACCCGTTCAACGGCGGGTTGGTCGAGAACGCCTTGATCAGCCCCGGCGACATGACCGCCGCCAGTCCGGCGACCACGGCGAGGAACAGGAACATGCGCAGCAGGAAGCGGGTCGGTTTGTTCATGGCGAGCCCTTTATGAGCCAAATACGCCTTTTTTGGGGCGATACTCTCCACACGGTCATCGTCCGTCGATCATCAGGTCGACGCGGTCGGCCGGGCCGTTGGGCACCCGGTTGCCCAGCGCGCGGACCTCGATGCGGGTGCTGCGCACACCCTGGTCCATCAGGAACGACCGCACGGTCAAGGCGCGCGACAACGACAGTCGCTTGGCCAGATAGGCGGTGTCCTCGCCGCCGGCCGCATAGGCCAGCAGCACCACATGG
>JADFZP010000583.1 GCA_015232485.1 Alphaproteobacteria bacterium | reverse complement strand
CGAGGATCACCGGGTAGTCGTCGGCGTCGGTGTAGATGCTGGCCACTTGGCGCGAGCCGAAGGCGGTGTAAAGGGTCGCCCGGATGTCCGCCACCGAAACGCCCAGCGCCGCCGCCCGGTCGCGATCGATCGCCACCATGGCCTGGGGCATGTCGAGTTGCAGATCGCTACTGACGTCTTGGAGAATGGGCAGGCGGCGCAACTCGTCCTCGATGCGGGCCGCCCAATGGTACAGCTCGGCCTGATCGACGCCTTGCAGGGTGTACTGGTACTGGCTTTTCGACGAGCGTCCGCCGATCCGCAGATTCTGCACCGCCTGGATGAACACCTTGATGCCCGGCACCTTGCCGAGATCGCGGCGCAAGGTCTTGACCACCTCGTCGAGTTCGGGCCGCTCTCCGCGCGGCGCCAGGGTCACGAACAGCCGCCCGCCATTGACCGCGCCGCCACCCCAGCCCCCCGCCACCGAGGACGAGAAGGCCGCGACATGCGGATTGGCGCCGACGATGCGGTTGAGTTCGCGCTGGCGCTCGACCATCGCCTCGAACGAGATGTCGCTGCCGCCTTCGACGTTGATCAGAATTTGGCCGATGTCCTCGTTGGGGATGAAGCCCTTGGGGATCGCCCAGAACAGCCATGCGGTGCCGGCCATGGTGGCCAGCAGCGAGATCATCATCAGCTTGCGCCGCCGCAGGCTCCAATCGAGCGAGCGGGCGTACAAACGATGGATCAACAGCCACAGCCGGCCGCCCGACTCGCCGCCGCCATGGCCTAAGATGCGCGCCCCCATCATCGGCGTCAGGGTCAAGGACACCACCGCCGAGGCCAGCAGCGCCAGCGTCACCACCACCGCGAATTCATTGAACACCCGGCCGACCACGCCGCCCATCGCGAATAGCGGGATGAACGCCGCGACCAGCGACACGGTGATCGAGACGATGGTGAAGCTGACCTCGCGCGCCCCCTTGATCGCCGCCTGGAACGGGGGCATGCCCTCCTCGACATGGCGATGGATGTTCTCCAGCATGACGATGGCGTCGTCGACCACCAGCCCCACCGCCAAGGTCAGCCCCAGCAGCGAGATGTTGTCGATCGAAAATCCCAGCCACCACATCGCCCCGCAGGTGGCCAGCAGCGAGATCGGGATGGCCAGGCTGGGAATCAGCGCGGCCCGCGCCCGGCGCAGGAAGGCCAGGATGACCAGCACGACCAGCCCCACGGTGACGGCCAGGGTGACCTCGACATCGTGAACCGCCTCGCGGATCGACAGCGAGCGGTCGTTGAGCACGTTTAGCGACGCGCCGGCCGGCAGATCGGCGCGGAACGAGGGCAGCAGTTCCTTGACCGCGTCGACCACCGCCACCGTGTTGGCGCCCGGCTGGCGCTGCACGGCCAAGACGATGGCGCGCTCGCCGCCGAACCAGCTTGCCGTGCGGTCGTTCTCGACTCCGTCGATCACCCGTCCGACATCGGCCAGCCGCACCGGCGCGCCGTTGCGCCAAGCGATCACCAGCCCCTCGAACTGGGCGGCGTTGGCCAGCGGCCGGCTGGCCTGCAAGGTGATTTGCCGATCCTTGTCGCTGACCACGCCGACCGGCGTGTTGGCGTTGGCCTCGGCGATCGCGGCGCGCACATCGTCCAGGGCGATCTTCTTGGCGGCCAAGGACAGCGGGTCGACCTGGACGCGCACGGCGAATTTCTGCGGCCCGTAGATCAGCACCTGGGCCACGCCGGGCAGCCGCGACAGATTGGGCAGCAGAATGGTCTCGGCGATGGCGTTCAGCCGGGTCAGCGGCACCGAGGGCGAGGTCAGCGCCAGCATCAGCACCGGCGCGTCGGCCGGGTTCGCCTTGCGGAAGCTGGGCGGCGTGGTCATCTCGGCCGGCAGGTTTCGCGAGGCGCGGGCGATCGCCGCCTGAACGTCCTGGGCGGCGGCGTCGATGTCGCGCTCCAGCACGAATTCCAGCGTGATGCGGGTCGAGCCCTGCCCGTTCGACGAGGTGATCGAATCAAGCCCCGCGATGGTCGAGAACTCGCGTTCGAGCGGCAGCGCCACCGACGAGGCCATCACGTCGGGCGACGCGCCGGGCAGATTGGCCGACACCGAGATGGTCGGGAAATCGACCCGCGGCAACGCCGCCACCGGCAGCTTCAGGAAGGCGACGATGCCCAGGATGACGACCGCCACCGTCAACAACCCGGTCATCACCGGCCGGCGGATGCATATCTCGGCGATCATGGGCGGCGCTCGCCGAAGCGCGTCCCCTCGGCGAGGCGCGCCCCCTCGGCGAGGCGCGAGTGACCGTCGACCACCACCCTGTCGCCGGCCGCCAGCCCCTCGGCGATCACCGCCAGCCCCTTGCTCCGGCGGGCGACGCGCACCGGGCGCACCGTGGCCGTGCCGTCCGGGCGCGCCACGAAGACGAAGCCGCCTTGCTGACCCAGTTGCACCGCCGTTTCAGGGACCACCAGGGCCTCTTCGACCGCCACGGTGACCTCGGCGGTGACGAATTGGCCGGGCCACAGGCGGCGCTGGTCGTTGTCGCAGCGGGCCTTCATC
>JADFZP010000582.1:1997-2566 GCA_015232485.1 Alphaproteobacteria bacterium | reverse complement strand
CAGCAGCGCGCCCCGAAAGGGCGGTTCCTTGGTGTCGTTGCCGTTGTTCTTGACGCCGGTCGAGCGGCTGGCGCGGCCGTTGTAGGCCGTTTTCAGTTCGTCCCAATCGAACTGTTTCGCCTTCGTCGCGTCGTCGCGCTCGCGATCCGATTCGATCAGCGAAATGGGAAGGTTGGCGACCTGGCTGAAGCTGCGCGCGCGGGCGGCCAGCGTGGATTTGTTGGGATCGAACCCTTCGTAATCCGAGCGGCCGAACAGCTTCCACAGGAACTCGATCAGCGTGGTCTTGCCGCTGCCCGCTTCGCCGACCACCTCGAGGAAGGGATAGCTTTTGGTGTCGGCGCGGATCTGCTCGGCGAACAGCGAGCCCAGGAAAAAGGCCGTCGCGATCACGCCCTTGGCGCCCCAACCCTGCCACAGGAATTCCGCCCAGTTGGCGCGATATTCGCGCGCCGTGCCGATGTGCAGATGGAGCGACGAATTCAGGCTCTTGATCGACAGCCGCGAGCCGATTTCGAAGAAATCCTCTTCGTTCAGGGGAAAGACTTGGCCATCCGCCACGGCCAGCG
>JADFZP010000582.1:419-1974 GCA_015232485.1 Alphaproteobacteria bacterium | reverse complement strand
GATGAAGTCGACGGTTTCGACGATCTTCACTTCGTCCAGGTAGCGGCCGACCAGCCAATTGAGCTGATTTGTGCTTCCCGAGAACAGCGCGCCCGGCGCGATCGAGAGTAGACGCTTCTTGAATTCGCTGGCGGTGGCGACCTGGGCGCCGTTGAAGGTGTTCTTGATCTTGTGGCGGCCGTGCGGGAAATCGACCCTGGTGTAGTACCAGGACTCGTCGGTCATCTTGTCTTGCTGGAAATAGAGGAAGGTGATCTGGCAATTGGCGATGGCGTAGACTTGGCAGGCTTGGCGCGCCGCCTCGGCCTCCAAATTCGGATTGGACGGATCGATCTCCTGCAAGGCCTTCATCGCCAAGGCCATGCTGCCTTGCGGAAGCTCGAACCAATAGGTCCGAAAGCGGAAGTCGAACGCGAAGGCCGATGATCGCGACCGCTTGCGCTCCCAGATCAGCATGGCCTTTTCGGTGGGCTTCTCGGCCAGCAGCAGCGCGCCCAGGTGGCGCGCTTCGTCCAGCGCTTCCTGGCGCCGCTCGGGCTGTTCCTTGGTGTTGGTGAAGGCGCCGTCGAGGTGGAGATCGTTCCAGTCCGCCTTCTTGCGGCGCTCCTTGGGCTGTGGCGCCAGGGCGGCCTTGCAGACGAAGCCCGCGTCCCTGGCGGTCTTCGCGTGCTTGCGTATGAACGAGGTGCCGGCGCGGTCGTTGTCCAGCGCCCACACCAGCGTGATGTTGCGCCCGGCCAGTTGCAGCAGAAAATGATCTGGGTAATTGCCGGCCGAAAGGGTGGCCACCACCTTGATGCCGGCCAAATTCAGGGTGATGGCGTCGATGCAGCCCTCGACCAGCCACACCTCGTCGCCATCGGCGATCGTCATGCCGGGCGGTTGCCAGCACAGTCCTTTGTGCTCGCCCGAGAAGTTGGCCTTGCGCTCCTTGCTTTCGTCGCCGTCGCGGACCCGCACGGTCTCGATCAGGCGTTCCATGAAGGCGCCCGCCTCGCCGGCGCCGGGAATGTCGAAAACCACGGTGGGCGTGGTGCGATCGCCGCGGGGGTGGCTGAAATGGCCCTGGCGATACCAGCCGCGAATGCGCGAGAGGTCCAGGCCCCGGCATGTCGACATGTAGGCGTCGGCGGTCGCGGTGGGATCGGCGGTGGTCGCCGGGAAGCGCTCGGCGAAATGGCCGAACGCCTCGGGATAAAGATCCTTGGTGCTGGCGGTCCATCCGCAGCGGTTTTCCCGACCGCATTTCAGCATCCATGGGGTGTTGGCGTCGATGAACAGCTCGCGCTGGCGGCACTGGGGGCAGGTTCCCTGGCGCAGCCAATGCCCGACCTCCTTCATGTGGTAGTCGGATTTGAGGCGATCGAGGATCTCGGCCCGGACGTCGTCGCGCATCTCAGGCCCCCCGTTGCGCGAGCAGCCCCTGAATGAAACCGATGGCCTCGGCCGCGTCGGCCGCCATCGGTCCGGCGGTGCCCAAGAGGTCGGCGGCGATGTCGGCCTTGCCGGCGCGCAGCGCGCCATCGGCCACCTCTTGGCGGATGCGCGCGACGTC
>JADFZP010000582.1:0-322 GCA_015232485.1 Alphaproteobacteria bacterium | reverse complement strand
GTTGAACCGTGCCACCAGACGGGCTTTTCGCGGCCGCGCTGGTGGCGGGAGGTCGAAAACCCAAGGAACCTGCCAAGAGCCAGGACTTGAGCGGGCTTATTCCCCTCGCGGGTGTTGTATTCGCCGCCCTCCCGCCATAGCGAGACATGCGCCGGACGAGGTCCGGGCATGAAAATAGCCGCGATCTGACGGGGCGGCTGTCCGCTTTGGCCAATTCCTGAGGTTCTTAGGCCTCCAAGAACCACCATACCCCAGGTCGCGGCCCGACGCAATCCACCACATTGCCTTGAAATGACTCGATTTCCACCTCTTTGGCAGGTAT
>JADFZP010000581.1:504-2571 GCA_015232485.1 Alphaproteobacteria bacterium | reverse complement strand
GGCCGATGGACGGAACATGTTCGAATTGAAGGTGCGGCTGCATCAGCATCTGCTCGACAACATGAACCTGGCCGCCATCGACAAGATGCCGGCCGAGGAGTTGAAGCGCGAAGTGGGCGAGATGATCCGCGAGGCGCTGACCCGCGATCAGGTGCCGCTCAACCACAAGGAAAAGGCCCAGATCACCGCCGACGTTCTGGACGAATTGCTGGGCCTGGGGCCGCTGGAACCGCTGCTGAAGGACGCCACGGTGTCGGACATCCTGGTCAACACCGCCCGCCAAGTCTATGTCGAGCGGCGCGGTCGGCTGGAAGAGACGGTGGTGCGCTTCAAGGACGACCGCCACCTGCTGCGCATCATCAACAAGATCGTCGCGGCGGTCGGTCGCCGGGTCGACGAAAGCCAACCCCTGTGCGACGCCCGCCTGGCCGACGGCTCGCGCGTCAACGCGGTGGTCCAGCCGATCGCGGTCGACGGGCCGCTGTTGTCGATCCGCAAATTCTCGAAGCGGGCGATGGGCCTTGAACGGCTGATCGAGATCGGTTCGCTGACCCCGCAGATGTCGATGATCCTCAACGCCGTGGTCGGCGGGCGGCTGAACGTCCTGATCTCGGGCGGCACCGGCAGCGGCAAGACCACCATGCTGAACGCCCTGTCGGCCTGCATCGACCACCGCGAGCGCATCGTCACCATCGAGGACGCCGCCGAGCTGCAATTGCAGCAGCCGCATGTGGCGCGCCTGGAGACCCGCCCGCCCAACGTCGAGGGCAAGGGCGAGATCACCCAGCGCGATCTGGTCAAGAACGCGCTGCGCATGCGCCCCGACCGCATCATCCTGGGCGAGATCCGGGCCGGCGAGGCCTTCGACATGTTGCAGGCGATGAACACCGGCCATGACGGCTCGATGTCGACGGTCCACGCCAACACCTGCCGCGACGCGCTGTCGCGCCTGGAGCAGATGATCGGCATGGCCGGCTTCGAGATGTCGCCGCGCACCGTGCGCGCCCAGATCGCCGCCGCCCTGAACGTCGTGCTGCAACTCGAACGGATGGGCGACGGCAAGCGGCGGGTGACCAGCGTCGCTGAGATCACCGGCATGGAGGGCGAGGTCATCACCATGCAGGAGATCTTCCGCTTCACCCGCAAATCCACCGACGCCGACGGACGCGTCCACGGCAATTACTGGGCGACCGGCGTGCGGCCGAAATTCGTGGGCGACCTGGAGGCCAAGGGCATCCACCTGCCCGCCACCCTGTTCGCCACCGACCGTCCGCTGGGTTGATACGCCTTCCTTGGCTCGTCACCCCCGCGAAAGCGGGGGTCCATGGATTCCCGCTTTCGCGGGAATGACGACGAAGAAAAAAGGGACCTTCAGACCATGACCGCGATCGATCCGATCTTCTTCCTGTACGGCGCCGTCTTCCTGATGGTGCTGCTGATGGTCGAGGGCGCTTGGTTCCTGCTCCAGGATCTGCGCGGCCAGACCGGGCAGTCGCGCGTCAACCGCCGCCTGCGCATGCTGGCCGCCGGCACCGAGGCGCGCGAGGTGATGCGGACCTTGCGCCGCAAGCCAACCGCCAAGGGCGGGATGGGCGCCCTGCTGCACGACTTCACCCCGCTGGGCGCCCTGGACCATCTGATCCAGGGCGCCGGCTGGGCGGTTCCCACCAACCGCATGGCGGCGGTCATGACCCTGGCGGCGGTCGCCACCTTCACCGGCATGTATTACGGGGTGCGTGTCGACATGGTCCGCGCCCTTCTGTTCGCGCTGGCGCCGTTGGTGGCGCCGCCGCTGATCCTGGCGATGGCTGCGCGCCGTCGCCTGCGCGGCTTCGCGCGCCAGCTTCCCGAGGCCATCGAGATGGTGGTGCGCAGCCTGCGCGCCGGCCATCCGGTGGCCACCGCGATCGCCATGGTGGCGCGCGAGATGCCCGACCCGATCGGCAGCGAATTCGGCTTGGCCTATGACGAGATGACCTATGGCCTGGACCTGCGCGAGGCGCTGGACAATCTGGCCCTGCGCGTGCCGGTCGACGAGTTGCGCTATCTGGTGGTCGCCGTGCGCAT
>JADFZP010000581.1:0-494 GCA_015232485.1 Alphaproteobacteria bacterium | reverse complement strand
CTGGCCGAGGTGCTGAGCGGCCGGTCCCGCGTCATCCGCGACCGCGAACGCATGCATGGCCGCATCAAGGCGTTGTCGGCCGAAGGCAAGCTGTCGGCGATGATCCTGATCGCCCTGCCGTTCCTGGTGGTCGGCGCGGTGGCCGTCTTCTCGCCGGGCTACTACCTGGCCGTCAAGGACGATCCGCTGTTCCTGCCGCTGATCGGCAGCGGCCTGGGCAGCATGGTCCTGGGCGCCTTCATGATGAACCGCATGGTCAGTTTCCGGGTCTGATATTTGCGAAAAGGCATCCAATGGACATGTTCTTTGGCCTCGATCTTTACGAAACGCTCCCGTTGTTCGGGGTGTTCGCCGCCGTGGTGCTGTCGGTGCTGGGCGTCGGCATGGCCTTCGAGAAGACCGTCAAGCCGGTCGACCGGCGGCTGGCGGCCGGCGGCGACGAGGGCGAGCGGGCCACCCTGCGCCACCAGGGCGGCGCCTTGCAGCGCCTGCTG
>JADFZP010000580.1 GCA_015232485.1 Alphaproteobacteria bacterium | reverse complement strand
CACGATTCCGGCCAACCCCCACCATCCATCGGCACACGTCAACCTCCCGAACGCCCTTTGGCATCCACCTCGCGGGCTGACCATCATCTGGGGAACCGACGTGCTCCATTGGATCGCCCGCCATGAAATCGGTTCCCGTTCTGGTCGCCGCGCTGCTGTTCGCCTTTCCGGCCGCCGCCGAAACGTTGCTTGATCGGCAGGGTTTGGCCGAGTTGCGGCGGTATTTTCCGCAGATCGCCGCGGCGTCTTCGGGCTATGACGGCACCCTGCTGGATCGCTCGCCGCCGGCCGGGGTGGGGGCGATGCTGGATGCCGGGTGGGGATTTGGCGGCACCGGGGTGGCGGGGGGCGAGGGCGCCGCCTTGGGCGGCTCGGAGAGCGGCGCTTTCGCCTGGCGGGCGTTGCCGGTGGGCGAGTCGACGGCCTTCGTGCCGTTCGTGTCGTGGTCGGCGGCGGCGGGTGGGGTGGATGGGCGGGCCTCGGCGGCCGTGGTGCATCAGATGGGGCGCGATCTGACGCTGGCGCTCGATCCGCAATACACCCTCAGCACTTGGTCGGGCGGGAGCGACGGGCCCGAGCGAGTGCCGCGGCGCGACCATTCGTTGGGGTTGACCAGCGGGTTGCGCTGGTCGGCGATGCCGGGGGTGGCGGTGTCGGCGTCGGTGGGCTATGCGCAGAAATGGACGCTGGTCGGCGCCGACGAGTACCGCACGTTCATCGTCGCGCCGACCTTCCGGGTGCTGGTGCGGTTGTGATCTTCGGGCGACCGCCCCGCCTAAAACTCGTCGTCGTCCCCGAAGGAGAAATCCGACTCGGCCGGTTCGGCTTGGGGTTCGGGTTGGGGTTGGGGTTCGGGTTGCGGCTCGGGCGCCGCCGCCGCCTGGGCCTCGCTCGCGAACATTCCGGCGATCATGTTGCCGAGCAGCACGCCGCCGGCCACACCGGCGGCGGTTTGCAAGGCCCCGGACAGGAAGCCGCCGCGCGGGGCCTGCTGGAACTGCCGCATGCTCCCGGCCAGCGGGTCGCGGCGGGGGGCCATCGGCGTCGATCCGGCCGCCTTCGACGGGCCGAACAGGCAGCTCAGGAAGCCGCCGCCACCCGCCGGACGGCTGGCCAGATCGCGCTCAAGCTCGTCGACGCGCGCCTTGAGGGCGTCGAGCGCCCGCTCCTGCACCAGCACGGCCTGGGCCATGTAATAGGGCGCCGCCGGCTGGCGGGCCACCATCTCGCCGATATGGGCCTCCGCCTCGGCGTCGCGCGGGCCGGTCGCGCCCTCGGCTTGGCGCAGGCGGTCGAACAGGCCGTCTATGGCGGCCTTGTCGTCGTGGTCCATGGTCTTGATCCCCCTGTTGATACCGCAAGGAGAGTAAGTCCGTGGAGGCGAAAATCAAGACGATGGCTCAACGACGGCTGGTTGGACCCCGCCGTCCGTCCTCGTCGAACAGCGAGATCAGTTGCTTCAGCATGGCGCCGCCCAGTTCCTCGGCGTCCATGATGGTGACGGCGCGGCGGTAGTAGCGGGTGACGTCGTGGCCGATGCCGATCGCCACCAGTTGGACCGGCGATTGGCCCTCGATCCAGGCGATCACGTCGCGCAGGTGCTTTTCCAGCAGGTTGCCGGGATTGACCGACAGGGTCGAATCGTCGACCGGGGCGCCGTCCGAGATGACCATCAGGATGCGCCGTTGCTCGGGCCGGGTCAGCAGGCGTTGATGCGCCCACAGCAGGGCCTCGCCGTCGATGTTCTCCTTGAGCACGCCTTCCTTCAGCATCAGGCCCAGATTCTTGCGGGCGCGGCGCCAGGGGGTGTCTCCACCCTTGTAGACGATGTGGCGCAGATCGTTGAGGCGGCCGGGATTGGCCGGCTTGCCCTCGGCCAGCCAGCGGTTGCGCGCGTCGCCACCCTTCCAGGCGCGGGTGGTGAAGCCCAGCACCTCGACCTTGACGCCGCACCGTTCCAGGGTGCGCGCCAGGATGTCGGCGCTGGTCGCCGCCACGGTGATCGGCCGGCCGCGCATCGAGCCGGAATTGTCGATCAGCAGGCTGACCACGGTGTCGCGGAACTCGGTCTCCTTCTCCTGCTTGAAGGACAGCGAGTGCATCGGATTGGCGACGATGCGGGCCAGGCGCCCGGCGTCCAGCATGCCCTCTTCCAGGTCGAAGTCCCAGGCCCGCGTCTGGCGCGCCATCAGGCGGCGTTGCAGCCGGTTGGCGAGGCGGCTGATCACGCCCTGCAAGTGCGAGAGCTGCTGGTCGAGCTGGGCGCGCAGCCGGCTCAGCTCGTCGGGGTCGCACAGATCGACCGCCTCGACCACCTGGTCGAAGGCGGTGGTGAAGGGGCCGTAGGGCTTTTCGCCGGACTCGGCCATTTCGGGCAGCGCGCCGGGGCGGCGCCGGGTGGGGCCGCTCGGCTGGTCCGAGGCGTGGCCGGGCGCCATGGTGGCGTCCTGGTCGTCGCCCTCTTGGCCGGCGTCGCCTTCGGCCCCGGTCTCGCCGGTCTCCATCGACTGGTCGCCCTCGGCCTGCTGGCCGCCCTGGCCGTCCTGGCTTTCCTCGGATTGGTCCGAGGGGTCGCT
>JADFZP010000579.1:983-2581 GCA_015232485.1 Alphaproteobacteria bacterium | reverse complement strand
CCGAAGGCGCCGATCGCGGCGCCCTGGAAGGCGATGGCGCCGGTTCCGGTCGACGGCACGCCGATGCCGGGACCCAGCAAGCTGGCCGAGCCGGCGGCGAACAGGGCGCGGGCCGGCTCGGTGGTGTCGAGCGTCAGGGCGGTCCCGCCGGCCACCCGCAAGCGGTAGGCGCCAAGCACGAAGCGGTTGGTTCCCAGCGTCGTCCAGGCTCCCGAGGCGTCCGGCCCGGCCGCAAACCAAGCGGTGGCCCGCCAGGAGACGGCGGAATCGCCCGGATTCTCCAGCCACAGGAAGCGCGGCGGCCCACCCGGCGCGAACCGCGGCAGCCAGGCCGCGAGTTGCGCGGCGAAGCCATCCGGATCGGCCGGCGCCGCACCCAGGAACAGGTAGGTGCCGCCCGGATCGTTCCAGGTCTGGGCAAGGCTGGCCGGCGAGACCGGGACCGCCCCCGCTCCCCACAGATAGCCGGACCACCATTCGGCCAAGCCGGAGTCGGCCAAGGCGCTCGACTGGTAAAGCGTCCCCGTCCCGACCCGGGTGTATTGCACCGCCGCCATCAGAAGGCGATCCGGTCGCCGTGCAGCAGTGGCAGGTTGGTGGCATCGACCGGCCCGCCATAGGTGGTCATGGTGCCCCAGTCCAGCCGGACCCGCCGGCCGGCGCCGCAGCCATAATCGACGGGCGTGGCGGGCGTGGCGCCGAGCACCGCCAGTCCGGGTCCGACGGCGCGCTCGAGCGTGACGCCCGAAAGCTGGATCGGGGTGGCCGGCGGCCGGACGCCATAGCGGTCCAGGATGTTGCCCACGCTGGTTCCCAGCGGCACCACCCGCTCGACGTCGTTGATCCGAACCCGGATCATCACCCGCAGCACCGCTCGGCCGCGAAAACAGGCCAGCTTCGATCCGGTCGCCAAACCGGCGGACGAACTGGCGAGGCTGGTCCAACTGTTCGCCGCCACCAAGGCGAAGTTGCTTTGCGTGTCGGTCGACCCGGTGCTGGTCGGACTCTGCAACTTGCGGGGAAAGAACAGCCGGTAGAACGGGTTGGGGAAGCCGGGGAAGAACAGGTCGGCGGCGTCCGCCACCCCGGCCGTGTCGTCGGACGAGGTCACCGCGGCCGGCGGCGTCACCGTCATGGCCCCCGAGGCGGCGAGCCGGGCGACGAAGGCGTCCATCGAAAGCTGCCAGTCCCCGGTGCCCGACAGGCCGTCGGCGACGTCGAAATCGGTGGGCGGCCCGCCGCCGAAGCCGTTCAGCCAGGACTTGGCGTCGCCCGACCAGACGTTGGTGTAATTGGCGAACCCGACCCGCAGGACCACGCCCTGACGCAGATCGACCGAGCCCGCTTGGCCCGAGCCGGTCGGCAGATCCAGCCCATAGGCGTAGTAAAGCGTTTCGGCGAAGGTCTGCGGCATCCAGCGGGCGATCGCCTGCTGCAGCACCGCGATGCCCCAACTCGCGGCGCCCGCCGCCTCGACCGCCGACAGGAAGCCGAGATAGTCGCTCAGCACGTCGGGGCGGATCGACGGGGCCGGCGTCGTCGCCCCGTTGCTGGTGGTGGTGAAGCTCCACACCGCGCTGTTCGCCGCGAACACCAGC
>JADFZP010000579.1:0-951 GCA_015232485.1 Alphaproteobacteria bacterium | reverse complement strand
GGAATGGCCCAACCGTCGTGGCGGCGATCGTCGTGGGGCCCAGCGGCGGCAGGTAGATGGTGATCTGGGTGGGCGCCAGCGACAGGCTGGCCGAGGGAAAGAGGTGGGGCGGCTCGACCGAGGGCGCCTGCGTCGACAGGAACAGGGCGGTCCGCATCACCGGCGTCGGAGCCGACGGCAGGCCCGTGCCGGCCGCCGTCACCGCCTGGACCACCACCGAATAGGGCTCGCTGGCGGCGCTCAGCGTCTGGCTGAAGGCGATCCCGGTGGCGGGCGTCCGCTGACTGGTCTTCATGCGTCTGAACGCGGTCGCGGTGCGCTGGCGCCGGGGCCAGAACGGCGGCGTCACCCTGGCCGTGATCGGCGAGTTGCTGGGCCGGCGCTATGACGACGACTCGTTGTCGTGGAACGTGATCGACGAGGCGCCGCCCCCCGTGCCCGGCCAGGGCCCATCCTATATCAGGCCACGCTATCTAGGGCTGGGCCAGCGCGTCCAACTCGACGGCACCCCCCGGACGGTGAGCGAGGGCTTGGCGCGGCTGGCGTCCGAGTTGGGCCGGGTCGAGCCGGGCGGCGATCCGCTGGCCAACCAAGGGGTGGTCTGGAATCCCGAGGCCCAGTGGCTGATCGGGCTCGACATCGGGCTGATGGACACGCTGGATCTGGGCGTCCTGTTCTGCGATCCCATCCTGTGGGGCGTCCGCATCGCCTTGCGCGGCCCCAATGCCGGCGGTCTGGCGGGGCTGGCCTTCGAAATCCTGTACAAGAAGATCGACGGCGCCCTGGGCGTGTATCACGGCGAGTTGGTGGTGCCGACGGCATACCGCACCCTGGAACTGGGCGAAATCTCGGTGACCCTGGGCAAAGCGGTGGTCGACGTCTACACCAACGGCGATTTCGCCGTCGATCTGGGCTTTCCCGGGAACGGCTCGTACCAGGACAGCTTCACGG
>JADFZP010000578.1 GCA_015232485.1 Alphaproteobacteria bacterium | reverse complement strand
CGATCGCCACCGGCGGTGGCGCCGCCGGTCCGGCCGCCACGGGCGTGGCGGGCTGCATGGCCCCGTTGCGCCACCACCACCAGCCCCCCGCGACCACGGCGAGAATGAGGATGGCCAGAAAGGCCTTGCGCATGACGACTCCCATCGTTCGAAAAGCTTGACGAATGGTGACTGAACTGAACGGTTCAGTCAATTGGTGGCGGGACTGGCGGCGGCTGGCGAATTTGGTGACGCGCGGCTAGCGGGATGGGCGTTCTCGCGCTATTCTCGGCCGCTGCATCGGAAAGGGGTGGCCAGGCATGATCCATTTGGCGAACGTATTGCTGGCCGCATCCGACAAGGCATTCGCGGCCGATCTGCTTGGCCGGCTTGAAAAGGGCGGCTACAAGGTCCGACTGGCGACCAGCGGCGCCGAGGCGCTCGATGCGGCGCGGCGCGAAGACCCCGACATCGCCATTCTGGGGCCCAGCCTCGCCGACATGGACCTCGCGGGCCTGGCCGAGGCGTTGAAGACCGAGCGGGCCACGGCGGACATGCCGGTGTTCCTGATCGTCGAGAAGGCCACTCCGGCCTTCCTGACCCGCGCCCTCGACTTAGGCGTCGACGACGTGATGGACAAGAACTTCGACGAGCACGTCCTGCTGGCCCGCCTGCGGCCGCTCGGCAGGCTCGCCACCATGCATTCGGAACTGCACCACCGGGTCGAGGTCGCCAACCGCTTCGGCATCGCGTGCAGCGACGAGGTGGCCCGCCCCACATTGGAAAGCGGCTATGCGCTGCTGCTGGTCGGCCGCGATCTCGGCGACGTCGCGGCGATCGTCGGCGGCGAGTGCGACCTTACCGTGACCGACAATCTGTTCGAGGCCCAAGACCTGCTGACGGCGCGCAATTTCGACGCGGCCGTGCTGGTGCCGTCGGGCAATTCCGAGGAGTATTTGGCGCTGTGCGGCCAAATCCGCAACAATCCGCGCCTGTTCAACCTGCCCGTGGTGCTGGCCGGCGATCCCGGCTCGTTCGATCCGATCGAGGCCTACCGCCGGGGCGCCAGCCGCGTGCTGCTGCGTCCGCTGCAAGCGGCGGCCGTGCATTCCGGCGTGGTTTCGCTGGTGCGCCGCCAGCGGCTGCGCTGGGAAATCCGCATGGCGCTGACCCACACCTCGACCCCGGCGAGCCGCGACCCGCTGACCGGCCTTTACAACCGCGACTTCATGACCGCCCATCTCGAACGGCGGATCGAGGCGGCGCGCGCCTCCAACCGCCATCTGACGGTGATCTTCTTCAGCATTCCCAATGTCGATGGCGTGCGCGAGCATTTCGGCGACGAATCGGCCGACCATCTGGCGCAGCAACTCGGCCAGTGGATCACCGGCCTGCTGCGGGTCGAGGATCTGACCGCGCGCTACCAAGCCAACGAATTCGCGGTGATCCTGCCCGACACGCCGCTCGACGAGGCCGAGATCGTCATGCACCGCATCGCGGGCGTCATCACCTATACCGACTTCGCGGTGAAGGACGTCTACCAGCCGGTCAAGGTCTGGGTGGCGGTCGGCAGCGCGCAGCTCGAGGAAGGCGAAACCACCGAGGCCCTGATCGCGCGGGCGCGGCGCAACCTGGACTAGGCGCCGCTCCATGCGGATCGACGTGGTCTTCGATACCGTCTGCCCGTGGTGCTACATCGGCACGCGCCGCCTGCGCCGCGCGCTGGCGAAACGACCGCATGTGCGCGCCGAGATCCGCTGGCGGCCCTTCCTGCTCAATCCCGAGATGCCGCCCGAAGGCATGGACCGCAAGACCCATCTCGAACGGAAGTTCGGCTCGGCGCACCGCGTCCAGCGGGTGTTCGGCGCGGTGCTGGCCGCCGCCGGAAGCGAGGGCATGACGCTCGACCTCGACGCCATCGGGCGCACCCCGTCCTCGGTCGCCTCGCACCGGCTGATCCGCTTCGCCGAGCGCGAGCCATGCCGCGACGACCTCGTCGAAGCCATCTTCGCCGCCTACTTCGCCCAAGGCCGCGACATCGGCGATCCCGCCGTCCTGGAACAAATCGGCGCAGCCCACGGCCTGCCCGCCGAACCCTTGCGCGCCTATATCGGAACCATCGAGGCGCAGGACGGCCTCACCGGCAACGCCCGCGCCCACCGGCTGGGCGTCAACGGCGTGCCCTGCTTCATCTTCGACGACCGCTACGCCATCGCGGGCGCGCAGGAACCCGACATCCTGGCCCGGATGCTCGATCTGGCGGCCGAGGGCCGCGTCGAGGTGCTGAGTTAGGGAGTGATCCGACTCTGTTATTTTCGCCCCTCGCCGGGCGCGAGCTCCCGCCGCAATGGCGGGTGCACCAACCCTTCGCCGTCATGCCCGTGCTTGACACGGGCATCCACCACGGAGCCGCCTGGATGGCCGGATCAAGTCCGGCCATGACGAGTGGAGAGGATGGGCCGTCATGCCCGTGCTTGACACGGGCATCCACCACGGAGCCGCCTGGATGGCCGGATCAAGTCCGGCCATGACGAGTGGAGAGGATGGGCCGTCATGCCCGTGCTTGACACGGGCATCCACCACGGAGCCGCCTGGATGGCCG
>JADFZP010000577.1 GCA_015232485.1 Alphaproteobacteria bacterium | reverse complement strand
GCGGCGCCCATGTCGGCGGCGATGGCCCCCCACAAGGTCGCGATATCGAACATGGCCAGCACCATGAACACCGCCTTCACCACGATGGCGAAGCCGATGTTCTGACGGATCACCCGCATCATTCGCCGCGAATGGCCAACCAGCCATGCCAATCGGGACAAATCGTCCGACATCAGCGCCAGATCGGCGGTTTCGATCGCCGTGTCGGTGCCCGCCGCCCCCATCGCGATGCCCAGCGACGAGCGCGCCATCGCCGGCGCGTCGTTGACGCCGTCGCCCACCATGGCGACGGTGCGGAAGTCACGCATGAGATGATCGATGGCGGCGCTCTTGTCTTCCGGCAGCAGCTCGGATCGCACCGAGTCGAAGCCCAGTGATCCGGCCACGCGTTCGCCGGTCGCGGCGTTGTCGCCGGTCAGCATCACCAGATGATCGATTCCCGCCTCGCGCAGTGCCGTCAAGGCCGCCTGGGCTTCGGGACGGATGGGGTCGGACAGCGCGATCAGCCCAAGCGCGCCGGTCCAATCGCCGACCGCCACCACGGAACGGCCGCCCTCGGCCAAGGCCACGGCCATTTCGCGCATGGCGGGGGATTCGGCGCCTCGCTCGACCGCATGGCGATGCGACCCGAGCCAGACCTCGACGCCGTCGATCCGACCGACCATTCCTTTTCCCGGAATCACCCGCACGGCATCGGCCGGTGCCGGGACGATCCGCCGCGCGGTGGCGTGATCGACGATGGCGCGCCCCAAGGGGTGGGTGGCGCGCGCCTCGAGGGCCGAAGCGATCGCCAAGATGCGCGTCTCGGATTCGCCGCCCAAGGCGACCACCCGTTCGACGGTCGGCCGGCCCGAGGTCACGGTTCCGGTCTTGTCGAACGCGATCGCCGAAAGGCGGGCAGCGATTTCGAGATATTCTCCACCTTTGACCAGCACTCCGGCCCGCGCCGCCGAGGCCATCGCCGCGACCACGGTCAAGGGGGTCGAAATCACCAGGGCGCATGGACACGCGATGACCAGCAGCACCAAGGCGCGATAGATCCACTCGGACCATTCGAGACCGAGCAGCAAAGGCGGCGCCACAGCCACCGCCGCCGCGCCGATCATAACGATGGGAGTGTAGATCGCGGCGAAGCGATCGACCCAACGCTCGACCCCGGAGCGCCGCCCCTGCGCCTCCTCGACCAGCCGGGTCACCTTGGCCAGGGTGGTGTCGGCGGCGAGCTTCAGGTTTTCCACCTCGAGGGCGCCGCAGGCGTTGATGGTGCCCGCGAAGACCTCGTCCCCCGGCGCCTTCGGCACTGGGATGCTTTCGCCGGTGATCGGCGCCTGATCGACCATGCTTTCGCCCACGAGAACCTTGCCGTCCAACGGAATGCGCTCGCCCGGCAGCACGATCCAAACGGCGCCGACCGCCACCTCTTCGGGCGGCACCAGATGTTCGGTGCCGTCGGACCGCTTCACGCGCGCCATCGGCGGCGACAGATCCATCAGGGCCGAGATGGCGCGTCGGGCACGTTCCGCGCTCCAACTCTCCAAGGCCAGCGACAGGGCGAACAGCGCCGAGACCGAAGCCGCCTCCATCCAATCGCCCAACGCCATGGCTCCCAACACGGCGACCGTCATCAGCAGATTCATGTCGGGCCGCAGCGACCCGGCCGCCCGCAGCGCCTTGGGCAGCACCATCCACAACCCGACCGCCACCGCCACGCCTTCCGCGACGCGGGCGGCGAGCGCCATTTGCGGCACCCCATCGAGCACCAGCCCGGTCAGAACCGCCAAACCGCTCGCCGCGGCCAAGGCGGCCTGAAGCCTGCGATGGGACGAATTGGCCTTGTCGCGCTCCGCGGCGGACATCTTCTCCCACGGCTCGGCCTTCATGCCCGTGCCGGACACCGCCGCGATCACCGCGCCCGCGTCGATTTGCGCGTGGACGGTCATCTTTCCGTTCAGCAGATCGAAGACAAGGGTGTCGTCCCCCCCAACCAGCGGGCCGATCGCGGCTTTCAGCGTGCGCACCTCTTCGACGCAGCACATGCCGGTGATTCGAAACGACCGGGCGATCCCAACGGACGGCGGGATCGCGACCGGAGGCGGGGCCGCGGCGGTCCCGCAGCACTGGCTGTTGCAGCAATTCGACATGGCGCCCGCTCCTCGAACCACGATGATCACGCTGGACAACTTATCCATTCGATTCGATCATCGACCCTGGAGCGACTACAGAGTCAACAGGTAAACCATGATCAATATCGGCGCCCTCAGCCAGCGAACCGGCGTGAACATCGAGACCATCCGCTATTACGAGAAATCCGGGCTGCTGCCCTCACCGGCGCGAACCCAGGGCGGCTTCCGCCAGTACGAGGATCGCCATGTCCAGCGGCTTCGGTTCATTCGGCGTGGCCGGGATCTCGGATTCTCGATCGAGTCCATTCGCGCCCTGCTGGGCTTGGCCGAGCAGCCGGAGCACCGATGCGGGGACGCGGATCGCATCGCGTCCGAGCATCTGGCGGCGATCGAACGCAAAATCGAGGAATTGGAGCGATTGCGGGATGCCCTGAACGCGATGGCCAACTGCCGCGCCGA
>JADFZP010000576.1 GCA_015232485.1 Alphaproteobacteria bacterium | reverse complement strand
TACCTTGGCCGGTGGGGGTGATCGGAGGTCGGGCGTAGCCCGGCCGTAGATCACCCCCACCGGCGGCGCCGTTTTCCCGGCCCCTCGCTTGCGGCCGCGATGGTCGGACACAGTGGGTTCTTCTCCCTTCCAGGTAGAGGACCATGGTGCCCGGAGCCCCCATCACGGATCAGCAGGTGAGACTCTACATGGATCTGAGACGTCACCATCCCCAACGCGTCGCCGCCGCCAAAGCGGGGGTCAGCGAGCGCACCGCCCGGCGAATCGAGGACGACCCGCGGCTGCCATCCCACAAGCGCGCCGAGCCGAGGACTTGGCGCACCCGCGACGATCCCCTGGCGGAGGTCTGGGACGCGGTCGTCGCGCCCTTGCTGGCGGCGACGCCGGGCCTGCGCCCCGTGACCATCCTCGACGAGTTGTCGCGGCGCGATCCCGACACCGACTGGCGCGGCCAGCGCCGTACCCTGGAGCGGCGGATCCGCGCGTGGAAAGCCGAGCACGGGCCGGCGAAGGAGGTGATCTTCCGCCAAAACCATCCGCCCGGCGGCATGGGGCTGTCGGATTTCACCGACGTCGCGACGCTCGGCGTCACCCTCGGCGGCCAGCCGTTGCCTCACCGGCTCTATCATTTCGCCCTGGCCTATTCGGGGTGGGAGCACGCCGAGCCGGTGCTGGGGGGCGAAAGCTTCGTCGCCCTCGCGCACGGCCTGCAAAGCGCCCTCTGGGCGTTGGGCGGCGCCCCGGCCGAGCATCGAACCGATAGCCTGTCGGCCGCCTTCCGCAATCTCGATCAGGACGCCCGCCAAGACATCACCCGGCGCTACGACGCCTTGTGCGCCCATTACGGCATGCGGGCCAGCCGCAACAACCGCGGCGTCGCCCATGAAAACGGCGCCATCGAGGGCCGCCATGGTCATCTCAAGCAGGCCATCGACCAGGCGCTGCTGCTGCGGGGCAGCCGCGATTTCGCCGATCTCGCCGCCTATCGGCGCTTCCTCGACGACATCGTCGGGCGGCGCAACGCCCACCGGCGCGACCTGCTGCGCCTGGAAGCCGCCGCCCTGCGTCGCCTGCCGGCCCGGAAGACCACCGATTACGACGAGGCCACCGTCGTCGTCACCTCGTCGAGCGGCTTCATCCTGCGCAAGGTGTTCTACACGGTGCCCTCGCGGCTGATCGGCCATCGCCTGCGCCTGCGCATTCACGACGACCGGTTGGAATGCTTCCTGGGGGCCAGCCCGGTGCTGACCCTGCCGCGCGCGCGGGCGGCGAGCCGCGGTCCGCACGCCCATGTGGTCGACTATCGCCACGTCATCCACAGCTTGCGCGCCAAGCCGCAGGCCTTCCTCAACCTCGTCTACCGCGACCAGCTCTTTCCGCACCCGGCCTACCGCCGCGCCTGGGAGGCCATCATCGACGCCCTCGATGCCCGCCTGGCCTGCCGCACCATGGTCGGCCTGCTGGCGCTCGCCCACGACGCCGCGTGCGAGGCGGGACTGGGCGCGGCTCTCGACGAGGCGCTCGATCGCGGCGTCTTGCCCGATCTCGCCGAGATGAGGCGGCGCTTCCAGCCGAGCACCGCCGAGGCGCCGGTGGTCACCGTCCACATGCCCGCCGCCGACAGCTACGACATCCTCCTCGCGTCCGGAGAACGCCCATGACCAGCGCGCCCGCCACCATCACCGTCGACACCGCCAAGCTGCCCATCCTGCTGACCGAGCTGCGCCTGCCCACCGTCGCCCGCTTGTGGCCCGACTTCGCCGCCCAGGCGGATCGCGAGGGATGGCCCGCCGCCCGCTTCCTCGCCACGCTGGCCGAGCTCGAGCTGGCCGACCGCGCCCGCCGCCGCATCGAGCGCCACCTGCAGGAGGCACGGCTGCCGCCCGGCAAGACCCTCGACTGCTTCGACTTCGCCGCCGTGCCCATGCTCGGCAAGGCGCACGTCATGGCGCTGGTCGCCGGCGACGGCTGGCTCGACCTCGGCAAGAACATCTTGATTTTTGGGCCGCCCGGCGGCGGGAAGACGCATATCGCGGCGGCGATCGGCCACGCCTTGATCGAGGGCGGCTATCGCGTGCTCTTCGCCAGGACCTCCGATCTGGTCCAACGCCTCCAGACCGCCCGCCAGGAGCTGGCCCTGGCCGCCGCCATCGACAAGCTCGACAAGTACCACCTGCTGATCCTCGACGACCTGTCCTACGTCCAGAAGAACCAGGCCGAAACCAGCGTCCTCTTCGAACTGATCGCCGCCCGCTACGAGCGCCGCTCGATCCTCATCACCGCCAACCAGCCCTTCGGCGAATGGGACAAGATCTTTCCCGACAAGGCCATGACCATCGCCGCCATCGACCGCCTGGTGCACCACGCGACGATCTTCGAGATGAACGTCGACAGCTATCGCCGGAAGGCCGCGATCGCCCGGGCCGACATCATCAAACCGTAATTGTCGCGGAACGACGGCCTGGATCGTCCGCGACAATTACCCCTTGCCGAGAAGGAGAACCACGAGGCACCATGCCGTCGCCTTCGCGGCTGAAGCGGCCATCCTAATTGTCGCGCACCGGCCACTCTAATTGTCGCGCCATA
>JADFZP010000575.1 GCA_015232485.1 Alphaproteobacteria bacterium | reverse complement strand
CTTCGTGCTGATCCGCGGCGCCTGGGCCTGCCTGCCGGTCGCGTTGGTTCTGGGTCTCGCATTCGCGCTGGGCGTGGCGCCCGAGGTCAGCGGGCCGCTGTTCGGCTGGTTTCTGATCTTCGGCTGGCTGCTCACCTTTCTGATGGGCGTGCTGCAACGCATCCTGCCCTTCCTCGCCTCGATGCATTCGGTGCGGCCTGGGATCAAGCCGGTCCTGGTCTCGGCGCTGACCCTGGATTCGGCGGCGCGGGCGCATCTGGTTCTGCATTTCGCCGCGCTGGCGCTGGGCGCCGTGGCGCTGGCCGGTGGCTGGGGCTGGCTGATGCGCCTCGCCGCCACGCTGGGCCTGACCGGCGCGCTGGCCTTCGCCCTGTTCGCCGTCGAGGTGTGGCGCAGGATGAACCACCATCTCAGCCAATCCCCCCAAGTCCCGGAGAAACAAGCATGATGCCCGCACAGACCAAGACAGGCGCTTTGCTCCACCGCGAGCATCTGGCGACCATTCGGTCGTTGCAGAACCTCGAGGCCTTCCTGGTCAACCAGACCCAGAAGCGCGTTCCCGACGCGGCCAACGAGACCGTGCGGGCCATGCTCGACGAGATCATCGGCATGGTCGGCCGCGAGGTCGGCCGCCATTTCAGCTTCGAGGAGAACCACCTCTTCCCGCTGCTGGCCGAGCGCGGCGAGTCCGGCATCGGCGACTTCCTGATGAGCGAGCACCGGACCATCCTGCCGCTCGCCGAGGATCTGCGCGACCGCGCCCAGGCGGCCCGCGACGGCGGCTTCGACGCGGCGAGCTGGAAGGCCTTCCACGGCGTCGGCCTGGAACTGGTCGAGCGCGAAATCTTCCACATCCAGAAAGAGGAGATGGGCCTGTTGATGGCCATCTCGATGCTGCTCGACCCCGAGGCCGACGCCATCCTGGCCGTCAAATACGAAGAGGTGCTGGGCTGAGAGAGGGCGATCGGGCCGCCTCGGCGGCCCGATCGCCGACCGCTATTTCAGGAGCTTGCCGTTCAATTCACGGGTACCTTCGACACGGCCAGGCCGTCCACGGTGAGGCATGCTGGTCAGGCTGTCGGTGACCGTAACCAGGGTGATCGCCAATTCTCGTGCCGCAGCCGGGTTGACGAGGTCTAAATAGGCCGCATGCCGCTCAAGATCGAGAATGGCCGGCGATGCCCAGACCACCCTCACGGCCGCGGGGGCGCCGGACGCTTGCCTTCGGCCAGTTCGAGCAGCCAAGTGCGTACTCGCTCGTGCGACACGAGGGCACCGGATCGCTCGGCGGCCCGAGCCTCATCGACAGCATCGCGCAGACGAGCCGTTTCCGTGTCGTCGTCCACGACTTTCTTGGAAGCTGCGTTGCTCATGCCTGTAGAATGGCACAGGCCGGGCCGGATTTCCAGCTGCCGGACCCGACGGTCAAAGGGTGGCTTGACCCTGGCTCGGTCAGCGGCGCATATGCAGTACATCATCGTACTACAAGGCCTGCCTTCGTCATGGCGACTCCGGTGACCTCCGTCCGCAGCCTCCCCGAGCGCGCGCCGCTCGATCGCCTGTCACCCGCCGCTATCGTTTGCGGCGCGTAGCCGGTCGCCATGCCCCCCTTCGCGCCGCGCCTGGACATCCTTCCGCCAGCTCAACGCCGGCTGTGGGACGCGTTGTCCGCCGTCCCGCCGGAATTCGTCCTCTATGGCGGTACGGCGATCGCGCTGCATCTTGGGCATCGGCAGTCGGTCGATTTCGACTTCTTTGGCGAAGAAGCTTTCGATCGCGCCGTGTTGCAGGCGCGCGTCCACTTTCTCGCCGACGCGACGGTGGTTCGGGCCGAGCGGAACACGCTGGTCGTGACGATCGGGCGGGACGAACCCATAAGCGTCTCGTTCTTCGGGGTGCCCAGGCTGCCTCGGCTGGCGCCATTTCACGTCGCGCCGGACAACGGCCTGAGGGTCGCATCGCTTCTGGATCTCGCCGGGACCAAGGCATCGGTCGTGTAACTCCGCGCCGAGGCCAAGGATTACCTGGACCTGGATGCCCTCGTGCTGGCCGGAGTCGATCTGTCGGCGGCCTTGGCGGCGGGGCGGGCGATCTATGGAAACGCCTTCAATCCGGAAGTCACCCTGAAGGCGCTCGCCTATTTCGATGACGGCAATCTGGCATCCGTGCCGGACGAGGTGAAGCGGCGCTTGGCCGACGCGGTGCTCGCGGTCGATCTCGACAGGCTGCCGTCGATCGAGCCGATCCGGTGGGCGCCATGACGCCCTTGCCCGCGACTGTCGCGATGCGCGCCGTGGCGCGCCGCGTGATCTGGTTCGAGGAGCCGGAGGTGGCGCTTAGCGATCCGATCCGCTTCATGGCCTACGCCATGGCCTACGCGACCCACGAGGACATGAAGGAAATCCGCCGTCACGTCGACGACGACGCGTTCCGCGAGGCGATCGACAACGCGCCGCCGGGCATCGTCGATCCGCGCTCGTGGGCCTATTGGAACCTCAAGATGGGCCGCTTCCCGCCGCCGCCGCCGCCGACCCGGCGGTTCGAGAGCATCCTCTCCACTCGTCATGGCCGGACTTGATCCGGCCATCCACGCGGC
>JADFZP010000574.1 GCA_015232485.1 Alphaproteobacteria bacterium | reverse complement strand
GCGTTGGTCAAATCGAGGACATTGGCGCTCTCGTCCGTCGCGCGTTGCCAATTGATATCGGGCTCTCGCGAGCCCATCGTGTGATACAATCTGTGCGATACACGTCCGGTCGTCCGTTCCAACGCGCTCTCGATGACGTGATTTTTCCCATTCATCCACGTCCAGGGGTGGTCCAGTCCGCCGATGCCGGTGAAGGTCACGCTCTTCTCGAAACGGGTATTCTCGACCGCGACCTTGAGGATCGGATCGACCACCGGCGCCACCTTGCTGGCGTGGATCGAACCGGGCGTCGGCCCCGCGAAGAAGATCGGCCTCCTGTTGCCGTAGCCGGCACCCAAGTCTTTTCCGCCAAGTCGCGCGCACGCCTCGCGATGGGCGACGAACCGCGCCGACGGCTCGGCGGCCAGCGTGCGCGGCACCCGGCACCGCACGCCGAATTCCTCGCTCCAGAAATCGAGGCCGGTGGTGAGTTCGGCGACGATCTCCCCATCCATGTGGCGACACCAAGCTTCGGTGGCGCCGACCACGGCGAACCCGCCCTCGACGACCGCCGGCGTTTGCTCGCAATAGATCGACGTGGCGCAGCCCGCCGCCGTCAAAGGCGCGGCGATCGCCGCGATGCGGCATGCGTAGGTCAAGAGGCGAGCCATCGCGTAATCCCGTCAAGCCGACGCGCCACGCGCGCCTTGGTCATCGTAAGCGCGCCCCATCGATCGCGCAACACGCGCGCCGAGGCGGCGCGGTCACCCCTTGACCGTGACGCCAAGGCGGCGCGCCACATCCTCGATGGCTTCAAGCTGTTTGCGGATTTCCAGTGGCGTCACGAGCACGACCTTGGAGTCGCTCCCCCGCTCGTAACTCAGCCTGATCCGGTATCCGGTCTTCGCGTTGGCGACCAAGGCGGAATGGGCGAGCGCGATTCCGACCGTCCTGGTTTGATCGCAATATCGGCCGACACAGTTTTCATGCTGGCGATCCGCGTTGGTCAAATCGAGGACATTGGCGCTCTCGTCCGTCGCGCGTTGCCAATTGAGTTCGGGCTCTCGGGAGCCCATCGTATGATACAATTTATGCGAGACTCGCCCCGTCTGCCGGTCCAGCGCGCTCTCGATGACGTGATCTTTCCCCTTGTTCAAATTCCAGGGGTAATCCACGCCGCCGATGCCGGTGAAGGTGATGCTCTTCTCGAAACGGGTATTCTCGACCACGACCTTGCGGATCGGGTCGACCACCGGCGCCACCTTGCTGGCGTGGATCGAACCGGGCATCGGCCCCGCGAAAGAGATGGGCTTCTCGGCGCCGTAGCCGGCGGATGAGCCGCCCCCACCAAGTCGCGCGCACGCCTCGCGACGGGCGAGAAACGACGGGGGCGCCTCGGCGGCCAGCGTGCGCGGCACCCGGCACCGCACGCCGAATTCCTCGCCCCAGTAATCGAGGCCGGTGACGAGTTCGGCGACGATCTCGCCGTCCATGTGGCGACACCAAGCATCGGTGGCGCCAACCACCGCGAACCCGCCCTCGACGACCACCGGCGTTTGCTCGCAGTAAACGAACGGAGTGGTGCAACCCGCCGCCGTCAAAGGCGCGGCGATCGCCGCGATGCGGCACGCGTAGGTCAAGAGGCGAGGCATCGCGCAATCCCTTCCAGCCGACGCGCCACGCGCGCCTTGGTCATCGTAAGCGTGCCTCGTCAATCGCGCAACACGCGCGCCGGTCACCCCTTGACCGGGACGCCAAGGCGGCGCGCCACATCCTCGATGGCTTCAAGCTGTTTGCGGATTTCCAGTGGCGTCACGAGCACGACCTTGGAGTCGCTCCCCCTCTCGTAGCTCAGCCTGATCCGGTATCCGGTCTTCGCGTTGGCGACCAAGGCGGAATGGGCGAGCGCGATTCCGACCGTCCTGGTTTGATCGCAATATCGGCCGACACAGTTTTCATGCTGGCGATCCGCGTTGGTCAAATCGAGGACATTGGCGCTCTCGTCCGTCGCGCGTTGCCAATTGAGTTCGGGCTCTCGGGAGCCCATCGTATGATACAATTTATGCGAGACTCGCCCCGTCTGCCGGTCCAGCGCGCTCTCGATGACGTGATCTTTCCCCTTGTTCAAGTTCCAGGGGTAATCCACCCCGCCGATGCCGGTGAAGGTGATGCTCTTCTCGAAACGGGTATCCTCCACCACCACCTTGCGAATCGGGTCGGCCACCGGCGCCGCTTTGGTGGCGTGGATCGAACCGGGCGTCGGCCCCGCGAAAAAGATCGGCCTCTTGGCGCCATAGCCGGACGCCGAGCCTTTTCCGCCAACCTGCGCGCACGCCTCACGATGGGCGACAAACCAGGGGGGCGCCTCGGGGGCCAGCGTGCGCGGCACCCGGCACCGCACGCCAAATTCCTCGCCCCAGAAATCGAGGTCGTTGGGGAGTTCGGCGACGATCTCGCCGTCCATGTAGCGACACCATGCGTCGGGAGCACCGACCACCGCGAACCCGCCCTCGACGACCGTCGGCGTTTGCTCGCAATAGACCAACGTGTTGCAACCCGCCGCCGTCAAGGGCGCGGCGATCGCCGCGATGCGGCATGCGTAGGTCAAGAGGCGAGGCATCGCGC
>JADFZP010000573.1 GCA_015232485.1 Alphaproteobacteria bacterium | reverse complement strand
AATCAGGATGAGACTTGCGCGACAATCTGGATGAGAAAACGCGGGCGGTGCCGTCACGCAGGGAAGGCCGGAGGCCGACCGAAGTGACGGCACCGCCCGCGTTTGACCCGAGACGGGGTCCGTTGGCAGTCGTGGTGGTCCGGTAAGGTTTGGTTTTCTCAGATCGTTGAGGACCAAATCATTGGCGGGCCGACACATCACCGATTGCCAAATGAGGCTGTACATGAAGTTCCGTCAGACCGATTCCCCGGCGGTCGCCGCCGCGAAGTCTGGGTTCAAGACCGCGAGCGCCTACCGCATCGACTCGGACCCTCGTCTTCCATCGCAGAAGAAGGGCGCTCGTGACCGCCGGCGGCCGGATCCGCTGATCGCCATTTGGGACGGCGAGATCGTTCCGATGATGGTGGCGGCCCCGGGGCTGCGCCCTGTCGCCATTTTCGAGGAGATGCTGCGGCGCCACCCAGATCTGAGCGAGGGCGTGCGCCGGACCATGGAGCGTCGGATCCGGAGTTGGCGCGCGATCCACGGCCCGGATCAGGAGGTGATCTTCCGGCAGACGCACGAGCCGGGCCGGATGGGGTTGTCCGATTTCACCGACATGGGCGACCTCGCCATCCGGGTCGCCGGCGTGGCGCTTGAGCACCGGCTCTACCATTTCCGCTTGGTCTATAGCGGGTTCGAGCACGCCCACGTCATTCTCGGCGGCGAGAGCTACGTCGCCCTGGCCGAAGGTCTGCAAAAGGCGCTGTGGGCGCTCGGCGGCGCTCCGCGCGAGCATCGCAGCGACAGCCTGTCGGCCGCCTTCCGCAACCTCGACGTCGACGCCGCCAAGGACCTGACCGAGCGCTACGAGGCGCTGTGCGCCCATTACCGGATGACGCCGACCCGCAACACCACCGGCGTCGCCCATGAGAACGGCTCGATCGAGAGCGCGCACGGCCACCTCAAGAAGGCCATCGACGACGCCGTGCTGCTGCGCGGCTCGCGCGATTTTGGCGATCTGGCCGCCTATCGCCGCTTTCTCGACGAGATCATCGGCCGGCGCAACGCCCGCAACGGCAAGCGGATCGACGTCGAGCGGACGGCGCTCCAGGAACTGCCGGTCCGCCGCACGGTGGATTACGAGGAGGTTGGCGTCACCGTGACCTCGTCGGGCGGCTTCATCCTGCGCAGGGTGTTCTATTCGGTGCCGTCGCGCCTTATCGGTCACCGGCTGCGCGGCCGGCTGTTCGACGACCGGCTGGAGTTGTTCCTGGGCAGTACCCGCCTGATGACGCTGGCGCGCGGGCGCCCCCATCCCAGCGGCAAGAACGGGCATGTCGTCGATTATCGTCACGTCATTCATTCGCTGCGGCGCAAGCCGATGGCGCTGCTCAACCTGGTTTATCGCGACCAGCTCTTTCCCCGACAGGCCTACGCCAGGACCTTCGATATCCTTCTTGCCGAGCGATCGCCCCGCGCCGCTTGCAAAGCCATGGCGAGATTCTCGGCCTGGCCCATGACCGGGCCTGCGAAGCCGAACTCGCCCATTGCCTGGAGGTCGAGCTCGGTGCCGGGCGGCTACCCGACATCGCGGCGTTGCGCCGGACATTCGCGCCGGACGCTCAGGCGCTTCCCCAGATCGTGGTCCACTTGACCCCGCTCAGCGCCTACGACGAACTCGGCACCGTCGTGACGGAGGCCGCGGCATGACCCCCGCCCAGCCCATCGACACCGCCCGTCTCACCCTGATCCTGAACGAGCTCAGGCTGCCCGCGATCAAGACCCTGTGGCCCGACTTCGCCAGCCGCGCCGACAAGGAGGGCTGGCCGGCGGCGCGCTTCCTCGCCGCCCTCGCCGAGCACGAAATCGCCGAGCGGGACCGGCGCCGCATCGCGCGGCACCTCGACGAGGCCCGCCTGCCCCCGGGCAAAAGCTTGGAGAGCTTCGACTTCGACGCCGTGCCGATGGTCAGCAAGGCGCAGATCATGGCGTTGGCCGCTGGCGACAGCTGGCTGGACCAAGGCGCCAACGTCATCATGTTCGGCCCGCCCGGCGGGGGAAAGACCCATTTGGCGGCAGCCCTCGGCCTGGCCCTTGTCGAGAACGGCTGGCGCGTGCTGTTTACCCGCACCACCGATCTTGTCCAGAAGCTCCAGGTGGCACGGCGCAACCTCGACCTCGAGGCGGCCATCGCCAAGCTCGACAAATACCACCTGCTGATCTGCGACGACCTCGCCTATGTCACCAAGGATCAGGCCGAGACCAGCGTGCTGTTCGAGTTGATCGGCGCTCGATACGAGCGCCGGTCCCTGCTGGTCACAGCCAACCAGCCCTTCGGCGAGTGGAGCAAGGTCTTCCCCGATCAAGCCATGACGCTGGCCGCCGTAGACCGTCTGGTCCACCACGCCACCATTCTTGAAATGAACGTCGAAAGCTATCGCCGCCGGGAAGCCCTTGAGCGAAAACGCGGGCCGGGGCGTCCCGCGAGCCGCGCGACAGCCAAGTCATCAGCTTGATTGACGCGCCGCGACGATCAAGCTGAGAGAAATCCCCCTTGCTTTGATGTCGCGGAGCGTCAATCATTTCGCCGCCGCGACTGACAATTCTCATCCAGATTGTCGCGCGCTTC
>JADFZP010000572.1:2276-2618 GCA_015232485.1 Alphaproteobacteria bacterium | reverse complement strand
GCCCATTTGCGCGGTCAAGACGGCGAGCAGCCACACGGCGGTCAGCCCCAGCGCCAGCGCCATGAACCGCCGCACCGATATCATCCAGGCGCCCGGCCGGGGCAGTCGCCGCGCCAGACCGGGGAAGGCGGCGACCGCCAGATAGGGCGCCGCCATGCCCAGCCCCAGCGCCAGGAACACCGCCAGAATCTCGACCGGCCCGCGCGCCAGGGCGAACCCCACCGCGGTGCCCAGGAAGGGCGCCGTGCAGGGCGTGGCGAGCAGCGTGGCGAAGGCCCCGGCGGCGAAATGCCCGGCCGGCGAATGCGGATCGCCCTTGCCGCGCCCCAGCCCCGACAGGAA
>JADFZP010000572.1:0-2115 GCA_015232485.1 Alphaproteobacteria bacterium | reverse complement strand
GACAGCACGATGCCCGCCGCCGAGGCGAGGAAACCGATCCGCACGCCGCGCCGCTCGGCGCCGCCATGGCCGATCAGCGCCAGCACCTTCAACGACAGCACCGGCAAGACGCAGGGCATCAGATTGAGGATCAGCCCGCCCAGCAGCGCCGCCCCCAGCATGGCCAGCAGCGATGGCGACTCGACCTTCATCGGCGGCGGCCCGGCCTCGGGCGTGACGGCCGCCTCGATGGCGCGGCCCGATTCGCCCACCGTCACCTTGACCGCCTTGCCGGCCAGCCCGCCGGTCAGGGTGCCCGGCACGGCGCGGGCCACCAGAACGGCCCGCCGCCCGCCCTGCTCAAGGCGCGTCTCGGGGGCCTGGAACATCGCCCCGTCCGGGGCCTCGACGAACAGATCGGGGCTGGCGAGCGGCGGATCGGCGCGCAAGGTTACCGCCAGCGTGGCGCCGTCGCCCTCGCCCGCCGTGACGACGCGCTCGACCGACAGGCCGGCGCGGGCCCCGTCGCCCGGCACCGCCGACTGGAAACGATCGATCAGATGGGCGTCCGGGGTCGGCGTGGCCGGGCCGGCGGGCAGCGCCAAATCCAGCTCGACCCGCCGCGGCACGCAGATTTCCGCGCAGGTCAGGTAATCGACGACGGCCTTCAGCGCCACCGGCTCGCCCGGCCGCTCAGGGCGGACGGACAGCGGCAGCACGACATCCTTTTCGTAGCCGATGCTTTCCAGCCCCAGCACGGCGAATCGCTTGGGCAGCGGCCAAGCGATCTCGGCCTTCGCCAGATTGGCCGAGCCCGCCCAGTCGATCGACGGCGGATAGCCGGCATCCCCCGGCGAGCGCCAATAGACCTTCCAGCCCGGCGCGAGCTGAAAGCGCAAACCAAGCGGCAATTCCGTCGCGTCGCCTGTCGCCGAAACGGCCGACAAAAGGGTCACCTTGCCCTCGGGCGTCGCCGCCTCGAGGGCCGCCGCGGCGGGGCCGGCCCACAACAGGGCCAGAACGCCGATCACTTTTCCCAACATCTCGCGCATTCCCCATGGCAGCAGCGCCGAGCCCCGCTTGTCAACCCTTCCAGACCTACGGCCTTGCTTTCCGCGTCGGGGGAGAATATCTGATTCCCATGCCGACGCGATTCACGACCTCTGGATACCTGCCCGGGCGCATGCTGATCGCCATGCCGGGCATGACCGATCCGCGCTTCTCGCGCACCGTGGTGTACATATGTGCGCACACGGCGGAAGGCGCCATGGGGATCGTGGTCAACCGCGAGATCGACACGTTGAGCTTCACCGACCTGTTGGAACAGCTCAACATCGAGCCGACCACCCGTTGTCAGCCGATTCGCATCCGCTTCGGCGGCCCGGTCGAGGCGGGGCGCGGTTTCGTGCTGCATACCCCCGATTATCTTCAAGACACCACCATGCTGGTCAGCGAGCAGGTCGCCCTGACCGCCACCATCGACGTCCTGAAGGCGATGGCCGAGGGCCGAGGGCCCCGCCGCAGCATGCTGGCGCTGGGCTATGCCGGCTGGGGCGCCGGCCAACTCGACTCCGAGATCCTCGAAAACGCCTGGCTGGTCAGCCCGGCCGACGACGACCTGATCTATGACGCCAATATGGACGTGAAATGGGAACAGGCGATCCACAAAATGGGGATCAACCTGTCGACCCTGTCCGGCGCCGCGGGGCATGCTTAAGACGCGTTTCACGCGTCTTAAGCTTTTGTTTTGGTTCGTCCCTCGCCGGGCGCGGGCTCTCGCCCGCTTGGCCCCCGCCTCAATGGCGGGTGGTTGATACCTCGCGGTCCCTATAGCAACGATCCCTGACGGCCATTGGGCGGGCGCTTGGTCTTGCGCTCGCCGGTCGAGACGACCGTCACCGGGCCGTCCTGGAACTCCACGGTCAAAGCCTGGGCGGGCCGCACCTGGGCGGCGGTGGTGACCGGCTCGCCGCGCGCGTCGCGCACCAGGGCGAAGCCGCGGGCCAGCACGTTGCGGTAGGAATAGCTTTCCAACAGCCGGAAGCAGCGATCGAGGGTCGCGGTGCGCGTCTCGACCAGCCGGGGCGCGGCGGCGTCGAGTCGCCGGGCCAGCGCGTCGAGATCGCGGGCGCCGCG
>JADFZP010000571.1 GCA_015232485.1 Alphaproteobacteria bacterium | reverse complement strand
GCTGGCTTCCTGCCAGTGGATACGCGACCACCGCCATGTGATCCTCTGCGGCCCGGCCGATCCCGATTCATAATGCCCACCTCGCTACGTCACTGGAATTGCAGTATCTTTTGATCTGGATTTTCTGTTACCGGCTTCGATGAGACGGGCAATCGGCCCTTGGTGGCAATTTCGCGGACAGCGTGCTCGGGAATTACCCACGGAGCCCCCTTGCAGATCTGTCGGGCCTCGATCTTACCGGCGTGGATCAGCCGCAATACCGTCATTTTGCTGACGTTGAGCCGCGCGGTAGCTTCGTCGAGGGTGAGTTCGCCGCGCTCGGCCCGCTCGCCTTGGCGGTATACGGCAATGCCGTGGCTGGTTCGGAACGAGCGCAGACGGGCTTCCGTCCAGGTATTGCCGCGCCCTGTCCGCTTGCCTGCCCGGTTCAACACCGATGCGATCGCCGAGTCCGGCAACAAGCGCGCGAGTGCGTGGATCATTTGTTCGGTCGACGCGTCCGTCGTCCAGCGATGGCCCCCGGACTTGTTCTTGCGTACGCACAGCCTGGTGTGGTCACCTCCCTGCCAGTGCAAGACGAGGATGATCTCTTCGCCTTCGACGCGGGCGATGATCTCGGAGAGAACCGTCCGCAGGATGCGCTTGCGAGTTTCTGGTGTTGCTGCCGGGTGATGCCAGGCCCGCTCCAAATCGGCGCCGAGCGCCATCAGCCGAGCGCGTTCGCCATCCGATAATGGCGGCGCCCGCTTGGCGGTCGTCGTCTCCTGCCTTTCCTCGATGCTCCGGACGGCCAGCAGCGTCTCATTCCATCGGCGCTCCAGTTCTCCGGCGACCAGCCGATTATCCGGATCCACAGCGTCATATTGACGACGAGCACGGGCGGCCTCATAGCGGGCCTGCTCCAACGCCAGTTCGACTTGGCGCCGGGTCTGGTCCGCCTTGATGTCCTGGGCCTCGATCGCGCGAATGGCCGCGTCGACGCCCAGGGGCTGCAACAGTCGGATCACCTCGGCACTGACCCCTTGGTCGACGCGCAGATTACCGAATGAGATGCACCGTTCGGCGCCATGGTTGAGGTGCGCGCCTTGGCAATGGTAACGGGCGGTGTTGCCGCCAGCGCCGGTGTAGGCGACATGCAGCTTTCGGCCGCAGTGGCCGCACCGCAGCAGCCCGGCGAGCAGGGCTTCACCCTTCCGAAGCGGGCCGCGCGTCCACCCGCCCTTGCCATTGGCGTTGTCGCTGATCAGCTGCTGATTCCTCTCGAATTCATCCCAAGAGATGTATCCTTCATGATGGTCGGTGAGCAACACCTGCCAGTCTTGCCGCTCCTTCTTGACGCCCTTGATGACCCGCTTGCGACCGCCCTCAAGGGTCACCCGGCTTCTGGTGCGGCCGAACGCGTAGGCGCCGGCGTAGATGGGATTGGTCAGGATGTGGTGGATGGTGTTGTAGACTGGCAGCTTCCACGTCACCATTCGTCCCTCCGGGCCGTACTCCACGGCGGGCAAGGCAATCTTCTCCTGGCGTAGCCAAAGATGCACTTGGCGAATGCTCTGGAACTCTGAGAATTTTACGAAGATCAGTTGCATAGCCTCCCGGATACGAAGATCCGGATCCTTCTGAATTCTGTCGTGCCGGACCTTGATGTAGCCGATCGCGACAGTAAGGAACAACTCTCCGCGACTGGCCTTCTGCTTCAACGCCTCCATCGATCGCTGGCGGAGGATTGACAGCTCCATCTCGCTCATCGTCCCCTTCATTCCGAGCAGGAGACGGTCATTTGGCGACCGCGGATCGTAGATCCCGTCTTCGTCGGCAATGACGCAATCAATGAGGGCGCAGAATTCCAGCAACGTGTGCCAGTCGCGCCCATTGCGAGCCAACCGCGACGCCTCGACCGCCAGCACGATGCCGACCCGTCCTTCACAGATGGCGACGAGCAAGCGCTCAAAGCCAGGCCGGGCGATGCCGCCGCCCGACCGGCCGAGATCGTCATCGATTACCACCACATCAGTCCAGCCCAGCCCTCGCGCCCGTTCGGCAAGGCCATATTGACGACGCCGGCTCTCGTGATTGTGCATCAACTGATCGGACGTCGACTGCCGGACGTAGACGTAGGCGCCGCGGGCCAAGTGCTCACGCGTGATCTTGGTCGTCATGGCCGCCCTCCAGCATCGTCGTCGCCTTGCCCGTCACGATCTCCTTGAGAAGGATTTCGATCAGCGGAAGGACTCGGCTGAACTGGTCGGGCGTGAGCACCTTCATTGGCGGTGCTTTTCTGAATAGCTCCATCTGTCGGTCGCGAATTTTCATGGTCTCGTCCCCTGCCTGCCGGTGGTGCCGGCAATGCTATGGCGAGGTCGACGGCCGCCCGAAGGGATAGAAGCGCCGCGAGTGAGAACCGAGGTGCGTCACGGACCACGATATCGGCGGCCTGAGGCTGCAACATCCAGTCCGGCAGCGCCGCCAGCGTGCCATCGAGTTGGCGGACAATGATTTCGCCCGTGCATCCGCCCCGCCTACGGCCGGCCAACGCGACCGTCTGGCCAGTCCGGGGGTGGAACGGGTAGTAGATGATTGCCGTCGCGTCCTGATACCCGGCAGTCTGTCGCGGCTTCG
>JADFZP010000570.1 GCA_015232485.1 Alphaproteobacteria bacterium | reverse complement strand
AAAGGCGCCCGACCCGCCGCCCGCGCCGGCCAGTCCGTGGCAACGGGAACAGGCGACCAGCGCCTCGCCCACCGGGCCGGCGGCGGCCAGCAGGCGCGCCGTTTCCTCCGCGGGGAGTTGAGCCCCGGCGGCCAGCAGGCGGCGGTACTCCCGGCCGTCGAGATCGGGCAGGCGCAGCAGCGCCGCGACCATCGCCCATACCTCGTCGTCCCGTCGCTCGGCCACCCACCCCGGCATGCCGGTGTATTTCAGCCCGTGCTTGACGATCCAGAATAGCTGGGGGGGCGTCCAATCCGAGACCTGTCCGGGCAAATGGGGCGGTTCGGGCAGCATCCGCCGGACCAGCGGATTGGGCGGCCGACCGGGCGCGCCGTGGCAGGGCTGGCAGACTCCCTCGTAATGTCCCATGCCGGCATGCACCAGGGCGGGATCGTCCAGCGGCGGCGCGTCGATGCCGCGCGCGTGGGTCTCGATGGAATTCTTCAGGGCGAAGGTGATCAGCCATCGCGTCGGCGGCCAATGGGGAACGCTGGCGGCCACGTTGTAAAGGCCCGACCAGGCGAAAAGCAGCGCCCCGGCGCCGAGCGCCACCAGAGCGGCGAGTATGAGGAGCGTCCGCTTCATTGCCCAGGTGACGTGGGGTCGCGGGACGCCGGTTGAACCTCGCCAATGGTGGCTGGCCCCATGGCTGGGACCAGCAGGCGAGCCGTCAGGACCAGCCCGGCCGCCATGCTGACGGCCCCGCCGCCGACCCACATGATCATGCCGGCCACCTGCTGGTCCTCGGCCGGCGTCAACCAGGCGTTGGCCGAACAGACCCCCCCATACAGGTCGGCCGGCGCGAAGGTGACCAGCGCGCCGAGCAGGCCGCCATGCAGCATGGCGATGAAGGTCCATGCCAATCCAGGCGCCTCGTGTCCCGGGCGCGGGACCGCCAGCCAGAACGCCGCCCCCGCCGCCAGCAGGGTGGCCAGCATCGCCGTCCGCAATGGGGCGTCGAGGGCGGTGGCGCGCAGGGCGGCCGGCGCGTGCCAGCCCCACAGGACCGCCGCATGGGCCAAGGCGGCGGCGCCGCATGGCCAGGGGAAACGCCGCGGCCCAAGCGCGATCGCCAACAGGCATGGCGCCAAGTCAAGCAGCGCCAGCACTTGCAGCATGTGGGCGGCGACGCTGACCGTGGCGGCTTGCGGCAACGGCCAGACCAATGCCGCCGCCAGGCACAGCAGCGAGGCCGCCAACGCCGACCGACGCCGCACCGACGCGAATTCGCCTCCCCCCATCGCCATTTTCGGGCCTCCTCGCACCGCGAACACCGGCCGGCGGTTCATTGTTCAACCTGGGAAGCGGATGGAGGGAAGGTATGGAGGTCGGCAAGCGCGTATGGGCCATCGCCGAGGGTTACATCCCCGGTGGGAGCACGGGCCGGGGACCGGCGTTCGCCAGTCACGAGACCGCCTGCATCCTCAACGCGGGCGACCGCGACGCCCAGGTGCGGATCACCGTGTTTTTCACCGACCGCGAGCCGGCCGGCCCCTATCTCGTGTCGGTCCCCAAACGCCGCACCCGGCACGTCCGGTTCAACGATCTGCGCGACCCCGAGCCCATCCCCCACGACACGGATTTCGCAAGTCTCCTGGAATCGGATGTGCCGGTGGTCGTCCAGCACACGCGGCTCGACTCGCGGCAGGCGGAACTCGCGCTGATCACCACGGTGGCCTTCCCAGTGGCCTGATGACGCATTCCCTCGAAAAGGTTGGCCGATGAAAGCGATCGCCCTCGTACTCGTTCTTCTTTGCGCCGCGTGCGGCGAACAAACGGGCGTTGGGCTCGACCTGGTGCCCGAGCCGCGGGCCGAGCGGATGGGGCTGCAAGCGTGGCGGGAAATCCGCGCCGCGACGCCGGCCTCGGGCGACGCGAGCGATCAACGGCGCGCCCAAGCCGTGGCCGACGCGGTCCTCGCGGCGGCCGGCGAGTCTCCCGCCGACTGGGAAGTCGTCGTATTCCAGGGACCACAAGCGAACGCCTTCGCCCTGCCCGGCAACAAGATCGGCGTCTACGAGGGCATGATGAGGTTGGCCGATACCGATGCGCGGCTTGCCGCCGTCCTGGCGCACGAGGTCGCCCATAACCAGGAGAGGCACGCCGTCGAGCGCATGAGTTCCGCCGTCGCGGCGCAAGCCGGCACCGACTTGGCCGGCGCCGTGCTTGGGGCCGCCGGCGTGGGCTCGCCCGGCACCGTGTCAACCCTGTTGGACCTGGGAGCCCAATACGGGCTCCTCCTGCCCTATTCGAGAAACCAGGAGCTCGAGGCCGACCGCCTTGGCCTGAACATCATGGCGCGCGCCGGCTTCGACCCCCGTGCGGCGGTGACCCTGTGGCGGGACATGGATCGCTCGGGGGGGCAACCCCCCGCATTCCTGTCCACACATCCCAATCCAGGCCAGCGAATCGAGCAATTGCAGGCCTTCATGCCCGAGGCCCTGGCGACCTACCGCGCCCACGACTGATAGCCTTGACCGTGGATCAGAGACACACACGGGCATCCCAAGAAGATGGCCGGATCAAGTCCGGCCATGACGAGCGGGAAAATTGGACCCCACGAAGATGGCCGGATCAAGTCC
>JADFZP010000569.1 GCA_015232485.1 Alphaproteobacteria bacterium | reverse complement strand
CAGATGGGCCATGCCGATGATGGCGTTCATCGGCGTGCGGATCTCGTGGCTCATATTGGCGACGAAATCGCTTTTCAGGCGGTTGGCCTTCTCGGCCTGTTCCTTGGCGGCGCGCATGCCCTCCTCGGCGGCCGCCCGCGCCGCCACGGTGCGCAGCGCCAGGATGCCATGGGCGAGGTTGCGCGACATGTGGCCCAGCATCTTGACGACTTCGTCGTCGAGCGCCCTGCCGTTCGCCGCGTGTACGCAGATGGCGCCGATCGGCTGGTCGTCGCGGTCCATCAAGGGCAGCGCGACGGCGCGGCCAACCACCCTGATGGCGCCGTCCCGGATGGCCGCGCCCACCGGCCCCCGCCGGGTGTCGATCTGCTCGCCGTTCCCGTGCTGGGCGACGGCGCGCACGGTGTCCCCCTCGGCGTAGCCGATCCAGGCCAGCCACATGCCGCCGGTCTCGACCAGGATGCGGCACACGCCCGACAGCAGGGCCTCCTCGCTGGCGGACAGCGCCACGGCCTCGTTGCAGGCGTTGAGCGTGGCGAGATTGCGCGCGATCCGAACCTGCTCGGTGATGTCGACCGCGACCAGCACATAGCCCGAGGTGCTGAGTTCCGAGCGGGTGATGCTGATCGTGCGGTCGCCGGGCACCGTGGTCTGCGAGGTCCGCGCCTTGTCGGGGGTGTTCTCGAAGAACGAGGCGATGCGATCGGCGGCCAAGGCGTCGGGGTCGCCTGGACCGTAATCGCCGCGCCGCGCGCGATACAGCAGGACCTCGTTGAACGGGATGCCGACGCGGGTCAGTTCTTCGGGAAGGGCGAAATAGGTGGCGAACAGGCCGTTGGCGAAGGTCAGCCGGTACTCGGTATCGACCATGTAGACGGC
Source organism: Alphaproteobacteria bacterium (assembly GCA_015232485.1). Lineage (GTDB taxonomy): Bacteria > Pseudomonadota > Alphaproteobacteria > Rhodospirillales > Magnetospirillaceae > JADFZP01. Next base: position 1,759 of record JADFZP010000569.1, on the reverse strand, counting down.
GCCGGGCGCCGATCCCAGGACCAGTTGCAGATGCCGGCTGCGCTCGGCCAGCAAGGCCTCGGTGGCCCGGCGTTCCGAGATGTTCTCCTTGATCGCGATGAAGCGGTCGAAGCTGCCGTCGGCTTCGCGGATCGGCGCGATCAGCGCCCGTTCCCAGTAAAGGGTTCCGTCCTTGCGGCGGTTGTGGAACTCGCCGGACCAGGATTCGCCGCCCAGGATGGTGCGCCACAGCGTTTCGTAATCGTTGGCCTGGGTGAAGCCCGACTTCAGGAAGCTGGAATTGCGGCCCAGAACCTCGACGGCGGCGTAGCCCGAGTTCTCGACGAAGGTCTGGTTGACGTATTCGATCCGACCGCCGGTGTCGGTGATCACCACCGACACCGGACTCTGCTCGACCGCCTGGCGGAACATGACCAGTTGGGCGGTGCGCAGGGCGACCTGCTCCTCCAGGGTGTGGCGGTGGCGTTCCAATTCCACGGTCAGCCGCCGGTTCTCGATGGCCGCGTCGCGGAACACCACCAGGGCGGCGGCCATCTCCCCGATCTCGTCGCGTCGGCCGATGTCGGGCACCGGGATTTCCAGATCGCCGATCGCCAGATCGTGCATCGCCTCGGTCATGCGGCGCAGCGGAACCACCGTGGCGCGGGCCGAGTACCAGCCGATCAGGGCCGCGAAGCTCCCGCCCAGGAACAAAAGCGCCCCGTGCTGGGCGATGAAGTGGTCCACATCGGCCAGCGCCGCCGCGCTGTCGGCCTTCAAGGACTCGTGCTGCATGTGGACCAGACCGCCGCCGCGGGTGTGATCCGGGCCGATCGCGCCGACCAGCAGCCGCAGCAACGCGCCGGCCAGCGGCTCGACCTTGTGGGTCATCAGGTGGCGGGCCACGTTCCATTCATCCGAGGCGCGGATGCTCAGCATCTTGCGTTGCAGGGGTTCGATCTGGTCCCTGGCCAGGGCGAGATGGGCGAACGCCTCGGACTGCGCCGGGGTCAGCAGGTGTCGCATGGCGGACAGGTCGACGAAGCGTTCGGCGCCGCGTGCCCAGCGGCGCGCGAAGTGTTCGGCGAACTCGGGGTCTCCAGTGGTCAGATAGGCCCGCAGATCGGCCAGCGCCAAGGCCGAGAATCCGCGCACGTCGGCCATGGCGCCCAGCAGCGCCTTGCGCTCGGTGGTCGCCGGGAGAAGACGCTCGTCGTCGATCATCGCGGTGATGTTGGCCGCGATCACCTCGGCGCGCGGGCTCGCCTCCTCGACCAGGATGCGGACCGCCGGCTGCTCATCGCGGCTGTTGGCGATCGCCTCGGCCTCGGCCTGGGCGGCGGCCAGTTGGTCGAGCAGGGCCTCGACCTCGTTCCAGGCCCAGGGAGGCAAGGTCTCCTGATCGACGATCCGCGCCGAAATCCGATCCCGCGCGTCGGCGATGTCGATCCACGCCCCGCCGCGCGCCGCCTTGAACTGGGGATTGCCGGTGATGACCCAACTGCGCAATTGCGCCATCGACGCGTCGATGCCGCGCACCAGATCGTTGCTGGCGTGGACGGTCGGCACCCGGACCTCGGCGATGCGCCGGCTCAAATCGCGCAACTTCGAGACTTCGCTGATTCCCGACACCACGGCGAACAGCAGCAAGCTCACGACGAAGGCGAAGCCGAGATAGAGCGTGGACCGAATTGTCATATCTCGCGCGTTCCGACCTCAACAGAATCCGAGCCGTTCACAATGCCACAGCGCGCCGGTAAGACATTTCGGCATGCCCGAC
>JADFZP010000568.1 GCA_015232485.1 Alphaproteobacteria bacterium | reverse complement strand
TCGACCCACACCGCATCGGCCGTCACCGCCACCACCCGCGCGGCGCTTTCCGCCATTTCCCCCAGCGCGTCAGTAGAAGTTGTAGGGGTCATCGACCCAATCCTCGACCAGACGCAGATCGGCGGCGGCCAACGGGATCTCGGCGTAATTGCCCAGCAGATCCTCGAGCACCGCGTTCATGCAGCGGAAGGTCGCGTAGTGGCGCGCCACCTGGATGAAGTACCAAGCCATCGGGTAACCGGCGGCGCGATCGACCTCTTGCACCAGCCGCGACGGATGGTAGTCGGGCTTGTGGCGTTCGCATTGCAGATCGGGCAGCTTGACGCTGCGGGTCGGCAACGGTCGCGCCTCGACCAGGTGCTCGCCCTCCGGCGAGGTGTAGGGAACCACCGAAAGAACCCAGTGGTCGCACAGGCGCATGCTTTGGCCGGCGCTGCTTTCCGACCACTCGCTCAGGAAGCGGCGGAAACGCGGGTCGCCCTTGTGCTCGTCGGTCAAATCGCCGAGCCGCTGGGCGAAATCGGTGACCCGACGCAAGGTGTAGGCGGGCCGCGCCAACGGGAATCCGGAACAGCCGGGGCCGGCCTGCGGCCCGATCAGCTCGTCCAAGGTCTCGGGCAGTTCGCTGCCGTCGAACAGCGCGCGTTCGACCGCCTCGGCGGCCATGTCGATCTCGATCTGCACGAAGTCGAGCGGCGCCGGGCCGGTCGGGACGATGGTGTAAAGCGTGCGCCCCACCACCCGTGTCACGTAATAGGGTGAGCGGTTGTGGCGCGAGAACAGCTCGATCGGGTCGCCGCCCGATTCCTCCAGCGCCCAGCCGTCGAGGTCGTCGGTGACGCGCGTTCCCTCGCCGTCGATCAGTCCGCCCTGGCCGAACCAGTCGTCGACCAGCGCGAGGCGAAGCTGCGGCACCGCCAACGCGCTTTTCAAGGCGCGCAGCAGCGGCCGATGGCCGGGGACGGGGACGTGCCGGGCGCAGATCGCGGCGATGGCGGCTTCGTCGAGGACGGGGGCGATGGACATCGGCCGCCCCCTCAGCCGCCGATGGTGGAAATCTGGCCGCCATGGGCGACCAGATGGGCGATCGCTCCGCCGCCGGCTCGCGCCAGGATGGCCGGACGTTCGAGGGGGCCCGCCACGGCCAACGCGGTGGACAACGCGTCGGCGGTGGCCGCCGTCTCGGCCACCACGGTCACCGAGGCGAGGCCATCGGCGCTGCGCCCACTGCGCGGGTCGAACAGATGGGTGAAGCGGCCGGCCGCGTCGATCCGGGTGCCGTAGCCGCCCGAGGTGGCCACCGCCTTGTCGACCACGTCGAGGGCCAGCGCCACGCGGGCCGCGTTCCGGGGATCGACCACGCCGACATGCCAAGGCTTGCCGTCGTCGCGCGGCCCCAGCGCCCGCTGCTCGCCCATGTCGACCAGCACGCGGTTCATGCCGCGCGCCCGCAGCAGGTCCGAAACGCGGTCGGTGACCCAGCCCTGGGCGATGCCGTTGAGGGTGACCGCCATGCCGGGCTCGAGCGCGATGCGGCCGGGATGGACCGCCACCTTGCGCCAGTCGACCAGCGAGGCGGCTTGCGCCACCGCCGCCGCGTCGGGTCCGGCCGGATCGGCGTCGGGCTTCGAGAAATGGCCGAAATAAAGCCGCCACAGGGGCTGCACGGTGGGATCGAAGCTGCCGCCGGTCAGCTCGGAGAAACGCAGCGCCTCGCCCATCAGCGCGAGCAGTTCGGCGGGCGGGGCGTCCAGCGAACCCTGACGGTTCAGCACGGACAGCGCCGAGTCGGCCCGGTACAGGCTGAAGATGCCCTCCAGCCGCGCCACTTCGGCCACGCATTCGGCGATCAGTTCGCGGGCCGCCGCCTCGTCGTCATGGTAAAGGGCGATCGAGGCGCTGGCGCCCAGCGCCGTTCCCTCCCAGCGCACCAGACTTGCCTTGACCCCGCGCGCGGCGAGGAAAACCGGCAGGCCGGCGGCGGCGGCGATCACCGCGATGGCGCGGCGACGGCTTATGGATCCGATCATGAACGCGTCCCCTTTGGCATTTCCACGCGAATGAGGCTATTCGCATATGCAATATGCCGGAAGGCGGGGCACCGTGGCAATGCCTCGCCGCGTCTCAGGGGCACGCGGCGCCTCCCGCCGAGTGACATCCGGCGCAGGCTTGGCGCAGCACCTTGAACACGCGCTGTTCCACCGGCGTCGAGGCGACGAAATCGGCATAGGCGCGTTCCAGGCAGTCGCGATAGGTGGCGAACGCGTCGCCCTCCCCCGCCGCGCCGGCCAAATAGTCGTGGAAGCGCTTCAGGATGTGCAGACGACTGACCCGCACCACCGCCGGCTCCCACTCGACGCCGAAGAAGTCGAGAAACTCCTCGGCCGAGGACAGGTGTTCCAGATCGTTCAGGAAATCGCTCATCGTAAAGACTCTCCATTCTTCATCGTCATTCCCGCGACTTGGACCCCCGCTTTCGCGGGGGTGACGAGACTTACCAAGCTCCATTCTTCATCGTCATTCCCGCGAAAGCGGGAATCCATGGTGCCGCGACATGGACCCCCGTGACGAGACTTACCAAGCTCCATTCTTCATCGTCATGTGTGGACGGCCCCTGCTTGGCAAGGGCAAAATCAACGTTGCGAGCGA
>JADFZP010000567.1 GCA_015232485.1 Alphaproteobacteria bacterium | reverse complement strand
CGAGTGGAGAGGATGCTTGACACGGGCATCCCGCGTGGATGGCCGGATCAAGTCCGGCCATGACGAGTGGAGAGGATGCTTGACACGGGCATCCCTACGGCCCCGGCGCCCGCCGCTTGCGTTTGGGCGTTTCCGGCTGGTCGCCGCCCTCCTCGCGCAGGCTGCGCTTCAGGGCGTCCATCAGATTGACGACGCGGGCCGGGCGGGGCGCCTCGGCGATCGGCGGCGTGGCGCCGTGCAGCTTTTCGCGGATCAATTCGGTCAAGGCTTGCTGGTAGCGGTCGACGAACTGGGTGGGGTCGAAGGGCGCCGACTTGCGGGCGATCAGCGATTCGGCCACTTCGACCTCGTCTTCGACCACCGGCGGCGGGCGATAGTCCTCGAAGGCCGTGTCGGCGCCGCGCACCACGTCATGGGCGTGCAGGGTATGCAGGGCGAAGCCGATCCCCTTGGTGACCACCGCCACCTGGCGCTCGCGGCCCGACAGCACGAGGCGGCCGAGCGCCGCGCGGCCCGAGCGCGCCATCGCCTCGTGAACCACCGCGAAGGCCTCTTCGGCCACCGGCCCGTCGGGCGCCACCCAGTAGGGCTTGTCGAAATAGATCGGATCGATCTCGGCGGCGTCGAAGAACTGGTAAAGCTCGACGGCCTTGCGGCTTTCCAGCTTGATGCGTTCGAGATCCTCGTCCTCGACCAGCAGGTAGCGGCCCTTTTCGTATTCGTAGCCCCGCGCGATCTCTTCGGCCTCGACCTCGCGCTCGCCGGCCACCCGCTTCTCGCGGATGCGCTCGCCGGTCTTGCGGTCGATCATGTTGAAGGCGATGCGGCGCCCGCTGGCGATCGCCGGGAACAGCTTGATGCCGAACGACACCAGCGACAGCCTCATCAGCCCCTTCCAGGTCGGGCGGGCGGCCATTCTCAATCTCCTTGGCTGAACCGCTGGCGCAAATCCGCGAAGCCCTCCCACGGGTCGGCGTCCAGGGTGGCGATGCGGCGCGGCAGCGTCTCGACGGTGAAGTGGTCCGAACGCAGGCCGCTGCCCAACTCGTCCCAGGACAGCGGCACCGAGACCGGCGCGCCGGCCCGCGCGCGGGTCGAGAAGGCGGCGACGAAGGTGGCGCCGCGCTGATTGCGCAGGAAGTCGACATAGATGCGCCCGGCGCGCTTGGCCTTGGCCATGTTGGCGGTGTAGCGCGCCGGGTCGTCGCGTTCCAGGCCCTCGACCACCGCCTTGGTGAACGCCTTGACCTGGTCGAAGCGGTGAACCGGATCGAGCGGCGCCATCACATGCAGGCCCTTGCCGCCGGTGGTCTTGACGAAGCTTTCCAGGCCCAGGCCGCGCAGCACCGCGCGGACGTGGAAGGCGGCCTCGACCACCCGCTCCCAGGGCAGCCCCTCGTCGGGATCGAGATCGAACACCACGCGGTCGGGGTGGTCGATCTTGTCGATGCGGCTGCCCCAGGTGTGAACCTCCAACGCGCCGATCTGCACCAGGGCGAGCAGGCCGTCGAGGTCTTCGATAAAGAGCGCCCGCTCGGGGGCGGTGCGGATGGCCTTGGACATGCCGGCCGTGGCGTGGCGCTGGTAGAAGCATTCCTGGTGATTGCCCCGCGGGCAGCGCACCAGGGTCAGCGGCCGGTTGACGACATGCGGCAGCATCCAGTCGGCGACCTCGATGTAATAGGCGGCGAGGCCGCGCTTGGTGATCCCCTGGCCGGGCCACAGCACGCGGTCGGGATGGGTCAGGCGCGTCTTCGCCAGCTTCGCCTCGACGTCGGGGGTTTGCCGCGCCGGGGCGACCGTCTCGCGCACCACCTCAGCCGGGTCCTTGTCGAAGCGCAGGCCCTGGAACACCGGATGGCGCAACAGGCCGTCGCGGGTCCATTGGGTGAATTCGACCTCGGCGACCAGTTCGGGCTCGACCCAGGTCACGGCGCGGGCGTCGGCGACCGGCGTCGCGAAGGGTGGGGAGTCGCGGCGCAGTTCCAACAACCGCCGGTGCAGGTCGGCCAGGGTGGCCTCGGAAAAGCCGCTGCCGACCCGGCCGCAATAGACCAGCCTTCCGTCCGCCCACACCCCGGCCAGCACGGCGCCCAGGCCCGAGCGCGACCCGGCCGGCGGGGTGAAGCCGCCGATCACGAATTCCTGCCGCGCCAAGCATTTCGACTTGATCCAGTCGCGCCCCCGCCCCGCCCGCCAGGGCCGGTCGCGCCGCTTCGAGACCACCCCCTCCAGGGCGAAGGCGCAGGCCTTGCGCAGGGTTTCCGGGCCGCGCCCCTCGACATGGTCGGAATAGCGGATCGGCCCCTCGCCCTCCACCAGGGCGGCGAGCAGGCGCTTGCGGTCTTCAAGCGCCACCCCGCGCAGATCCCAGCCGTCGAGATGAAGCAGATCGAACACGAAATAGCTCATGGCGCCATCGCGCCCTTCGCCGATCGCCTGTTGCAGCGCCTCGAAGGCCGAGGCGCCGCTGGAATCCAGCACCACCACCTCGCCGTCGAGCAGGGCGCCGGTGACCGGCAGGGCCTCGGCGGCGCGGGCCAGGGCCGCGAATTTGTCGGTCCAGTCGAGGCCGCGCCGGGTGATCATCCGCGCGTGGCCCTCTTCCAGGTGGCACAGGGCGCGGTAGCCGTCGAACTTGATCTCGTGCA
>JADFZP010000566.1:2249-2655 GCA_015232485.1 Alphaproteobacteria bacterium | reverse complement strand
CTTCGACACCATCTCGAAAATTTTGTTCGTGAAGATGTATGTCGAGCGGTCAGGCCTGCATGGCACCTTCACCGTCGATTTCCTTGATCGCCGCGCCTCGACGCGGTTGCCGACCGATCCGCTGGTGCATGATGGCCTGTTCGAGCAGACGAAGAATTATTACAAGGCCGACGACCTGTTCACCGCCACCGACCGTCTCGAAATCTCCGAGGAGACGTTCCGCCGCATCGTCAAGGAACTGGAGCGGTTCGACCTGTCCAAAACCGGCGACGACATCAAGGGGCTGGCCTTCGAACGGTTCCTCGGCAACACCTTCCGCGGCGAACTCGGCCAGTTCTTCACGCCGCGCCCGGTGGTCGACTTCATTGTGAGCCTGCTGGACCCGAGGGAAGGCGCACTGAGCTGC
>JADFZP010000566.1:0-2139 GCA_015232485.1 Alphaproteobacteria bacterium | reverse complement strand
GAGGCGAAGGGCCTCGATGTGGAAGAGGAGGAAAGCCAGATCGAGGCCGCCTTCGTCAGCCTGAACCGCGAGCTTCTGCCGTCCGATGACGAAAACCGCCCGGTCAACACCCGTGTCGGCCGCCTCGCGTGGCATTGCATTTTCGGATGCGACGCCGAACCGCGCGCCGCCCGCACCGCCAAGATGAACATGATCATGCATGGCGATGGTCACGGCGGCATCCACTACCACGACGGCCTTGTCGACATTAACGGCATCTTCCCGAACCGCTTCGACGTGGTCATCACCAATCCTCCCTTCGGCTCCAACGTCGGCGACGACCAGAAGGTCGGAGGCAGCGAGGAAACCCGTGTCCCCGACGATGCCGCCTATCGTGATCGCTGCCTGAAGCGATATGGCGAGCCCTGGGAGCGGAGCCATCAGCGCATGGTCGATGCCGCGACGGCACGCACCAGCATTCTCGACCTGTTCGAAATCGGCAAAGGCAAGGCGAACCGCGCAACCGAGATCGTCTTCGTCGAACGCTGCCTGAACCTGCTCAGCCCCGGTGGCCGCATGGGCATCGTCCTGCCCGATGGCAATCTCAACAATCCGTCGCTCACTTGGCTGCGCCGATGGAGCGAGGGCAAGGCCCGCATCCTCGCCGTCGTCAGCCTGCCCGAGGAGACCTTCCGGTCGGCCGACGCCACGGTCAAGGCGTCCCTGGTTTTCCTGCGCCGCTTCACCGAGGCCGACGAAGCCGCGTGGGAGGCCGCCTGGGCGAAGGCGCACGCCGACCACGACGACGATTTCGATGCCAAGCGCGAGGCACTCTGCGCCGAATTCGGCCCGCGCATCCTCTCGGGCGATAGCAAGGCTGTCGCGTCGATTCTCGACGGCCTGGGAACGCTCGGCGTGGAACGGTCCCTGCCGGAATGGACCGTCGGATCGCCGCCCGATTATCCGCGCGGCATCGGTCCAACCCGGCTGACCAAGCCCCGCTGGACCGGAACCGGGACCGACAAGAAGCGTGCCACCCAACTGAAGAAGGACTGGACCCTCGCCTTTGACACCAAGATCGCCGCCCGGTCCGATGCCCTGTTCCGGGAGTTGAAGGCGGCCCTGCGCGGCATCGACGAAGCCCACAACGCGGCTCTGTGGGCCACGGTAAGGGAGACATTCGACTATCCCGTCTTCGTCGCCGCGCCGAAAACCGTCGGTATCACCTCGACCGGCGAAACCGGCGAGGCGGTGGCGAATTAGTTTCCCCAACTCCTCGAAGCATGGCGGGCCTTCAGCGACTGGATCGAGACCGGCGCCAAGCCCGAGCATACGCCGGATTTTCTCCCGTCCTCCGCTGCCTGATCCGGCAGTGGAGGGCTCTGGAGCCATGGATCACTTCTGACGACGCGGAAGACCGGCATTCCCATTTCCCGCCGACGCCCCTTCGCGACGTGATGTCGCAGCGGCGTGAGGCCGTGGCCGTCAACCGTTCGTTCGGCGATTGGACGCCAATCACCGTGCATCTGACCGGCGAAATCTCGGCGCGCGATCGGTCGGTGCCGTACAAGGGTGCCATGTTCGCCGTCCATCCCGGCGACATCGTGTTTTCCAAGATCGACGCCCGCAGCGGCGCCATCGGCATATTGCCGCCGGAAATCGCCAAAGCTATCGTCACACCAGAATTCCCGGTCTTCATTCCTGATCCGTATCGCCTCGACGGCGAGTTCGTGAAGCTCATGCTCCGAACGGGCGGCTTCCTGTCGGCGCTGCGCGCGAAGGCCAGCGGTACCAGCGGACGCAAGCGCATCACCCCGGAAGCGTTCTTGGGTCTTCGCATCCCGCTGCCGTCCCTGGCGGAGCAGCAGGCCATCGTGGCGGCCTATCGCGCGGCCGTCGATCACGCGGCCGAGTTGGCGCGTGAGGCCGAGGCGACCGAGGCGAAGGCGGTGAAGGCATTCGAGTCCGCACTCGGCTTTGGCCCGGCCGCACCACTGCCCGACCGCCGGGTGTTCGTCGCCTCGTTCAAGGATCTCGACCGCTGGAGCCATGAAGGCATTCTTCGATCCATTCTTCATACCGAAGAACCTGCGCCTAAATTTGCTCCGGCACTCTTGGGGAGCATCGGGAAAGTCAGCTACGGCCTCCAGAAATGTCCCG
>JADFZP010000565.1 GCA_015232485.1 Alphaproteobacteria bacterium | reverse complement strand
CGAGCGCATGCGCGCCGATTTCGTCGCCAACGCCAGCCACGAATTGCGCACCCCGCTGGCCTCGCTGCTGGGCTTCGTCGAGACGTTGCGCGGCCCGGCCCGCGACGACGCCGAGGCGCGCGAGCGCTTCCTGGCGATCATGCACGAGCAGGGCACCCGCATGGCCCGGCTGATCGAGGACCTGCTGTCCTTGTCGCGCATCGAGATGAACGAACACAGCCAGCCGCGCGGCGAAGTCGATCTGGACCGCGTGCTGGCCCTGGTCGTCGAGACGCTGGAGATGAAGGCGCGGGCACGCGGCATGCGCATCGCGCTGGACGTGCCCGACGACCTGCCGCCGGTGACCGGCGACGCCGACGAACTGGCCCAGGTGTTCCAGAACCTGATCGACAACGCGGTGAAATACGGCGCCGAGGGCTCGGTGGTCGAGGTCACCGTCGGCCATGCCGCGACGGCGCCGCCCGCCTTGATCCGACGGCTGCCGGCCGGCATCGTCTCGGTCACGGTGCGCGACCACGGCGACGGCATCGCCCGCGAGCACATTCCCCGCCTGACCGAGCGATTTTTCCGCATCGACACGGCGCGCTCGCGCAAGATGGGCGGCACCGGGCTGGGTCTGGCGATCGTCAAACACATCGTCAGCCGCCATCGCGGCGTGCTGGCGGTCGACAGCGAGCCGGGCCAAGGCAGCGTCTTCACCGTGCATCTGCCGCCCCACGCCAAGGAGAGGTGACCCATGCCCGAACCGCACATCGTCAAATCCTACGACGGCGAACTGGGCCGGCTGAACGACGCCATCGCCCGCATGGCCGGCCTTGCCGAGACGCAATTGACCCAGGCCATCCAGGCCCTCGTCGAACGCGACGACGAGCGGGCCGCCAAAGTCGTCGCCAACGACGCCGAGGTCGACCGCTTCGAGGAGATGGTCAACGAGCAGGTGGCGCGCCTGCTGGCCCTGCGCGCCCCGGTGGCCGACGATCTGCGGGTGGTGCTGTCGGCGCTGAAGGTGGCCGCCTCGCTGGAGCGCATGGCCGACTACGCCGCCAACGCCGCCAAGCGCGGCCTGGTGCTGAACCAGTTGCCGCCGATCCCCGCCCTGCGGTCGCTGTCGCGCATGGGCTGGCTGGTGATCGAATTGAGCAAGGAGGTGATGGATTGCTATCTCGAGCGCGACGCCGACCGCGCCATGATCGCCTGGGAACGCGACCAGGAGGTCGACGAACTGCATTCCAGCCTGTTCCGCGAACTCCTGACCTACATGATGGAGGACCCGCGCAACATCGCCTCGTGCACGCACCTTTTGTTCATCGCCAAGAACGTCGAACGGATCGGCGATCTGGCCACCAACATCGCCGAGATGACGTGGTATCTCGTCAATGGCGGCGGCGTGCGCCGCGCCCGGCCCAAGCGCGACACGTCGGCCTACGCCATGCCGCGGGGAGACCAGTCCCAATAATCAAGGATGACGGCGAAGGGTACGGGCAATTCGCCGCCCGCTTCGTTCCTTGGCGCTCGCCTCCTCTCCACTCGTCATGGCCGGACTTGATCCGGCCATCCACGCGGGATGCCCGTGTCAAGCACGGGCATGACGGCGAAGGGTACATGGCCGGACTTGATCCGGCCATCCCACGCGGCTCCGTGGTGGATGCCCGTGTCAACTCTTCGCTCGGTGGCCACGCATGATTTCTCACCCCATCATCCGGCGCGGCAGCACCGTGTCGCTGAGCACCGGATGGCGGCGGGGTTGGAATAGCTGGTAGTGCCACCACTCCTTGAGATAACAGTCCCAGCCGGCCGCCGTCATCAGGCCGAGCAGCAGCGCGCGATTGCGTTGCGCCTCGACCGGGATGTCGAGCGAGCCGTGATGCGAGCGGGGCGTGAAAGCGTCGAACGGCGTGCCCATGTCGAGCGCGCGGCCGGACTCGTCGATCAGGGTCAGATCCACCGCCACGCCGCGCGAATGGGGCGAGCCGCGGCGCGGGTCGGCCAGGAAATCGGGATCGGGGGTGTGGTTCCACAGAACCCATTGCGCCTCGGCCGGTCGGAAGGCGTCGAGCACGCGGAAGCGCAGCCCGTGCGGCCGGGCCAGTCGGATCGCCCGTTCCAGCAGGCCGGCCGCCTCGGCGTGCAGCCAGCATTCGGCGCGCGAATAGACCGGCCGGCCGGTGAAGTTGTCGGGCGTGGCGTAGGCCAGTTCGACCTCGACATCGAAAGCGGGAGCGGCGACGGCGACCAGCGTCATGAGCGCTTTCCTTCTCGCGGGGCGGCGGGGAGCGCAGTATAACGGCCGCCTCGACCAAGGGAAGGGATGGAACACGCGTGCTCGTGCTTGGCTTCGACACCAGCCTGCAGGCCTGCTCGGTCGCCTTGTGGCGGGACGGCGCGGTGCTCGCCCGCCGCTCGGAAACCATGGCGCGCGGCCATGCCGAGGCCTTGCTGCCGATGATCGTCGCGGTGATGTCGGAAGGCTTCGCCGCGTGGCGCGATCTGGCGCTGATCGGCGTCACCGTCGGCCCCGGCACCTTCACCGGCATCCGCATCGGGCTGGCCGCCGCGCGCGGCTTAGGCCTGGCGGCCGGTCTGCCGGTCGCCGGAGTGGGCACCGCCGACGCGGTGGCCGCCGGGGTCGCTTCGGATGATCCGCGCCCCTTGATCGTGGCG
>JADFZP010000564.1 GCA_015232485.1 Alphaproteobacteria bacterium | reverse complement strand
TTCTTCGCCCTGGTCGACTGCATATAGCGGTCGAACGAGAACTCGGCCACATCGAACCATTCGAGCTGAGTGTCGAGGAACGGCTTCCACTGGCTGTAGACCGCGGCGAATTTGGGGTTGGTCTTGGCCGTGTCTTCATACAGGTCGTAAGCCGAGCGATGGCAGGCGTCCAGGATCGCCTTCGAGAACAGCTTCAGCTTGGCGCCGCCGCCGACCAGCTTCTTCAGCGCCACCGGGTTCTGGACGTCGTACTTCGCCTGCATCGAGATGTTGGCGCCGGCGCAGGCGTTTTCGAACGCGGCCTGGTAGTGCTTGGGCAGACCGGCCCACGCCGTGCTGTTGACGTAGAATGAGACGTTGGGACCGCCCTCCCACCAGCCGGGAGCGTAGTAGTAGGGGGCGACCTTGTAGAAGCCCAGCTTCTCGTCGTCATACGGGCCGACCCACTCGGCGGCGTCGATGGTGCCCTTCTCGAGCGACGGATAGATGTCGCCGCCCGCGATCTGCTGCGGCACCACGCCCAACTTGGTCAGGACCTGGCCGGCATAGCCGCCGATCCGCATCTTCAAGCCCTTGAGGTCGTCGACGGTGTTGATCTCCTTACGGAACCAACCGCCCATCTGCGTGCCGGTGTTGCCACCGGGGAAGGCGACGATGTTGAAGTCCTTGAAGAAGTTGGCCATCAGCTCGCGGCCGCCGCCGTGATACAGCCAAGCGTTCTGCTGGCGCGAGTTGAGCCCGAAGGGCATCGCCGAGTCGAAGGCGAAGGTCGGATCCTTGCCGACATAGTAGTACGAGACGGTGTGGCCGCATTCGACCGTGCCATCCTTGCAGGCGTCCATCACCTGCAGGCCGGGAACGATTTCGCCACCAGCGAACACGCGGATCTGGAACTTGCCGTCGGTCGCTTCCGACAGGCGCTTGGCCATTTCCTCGCCGCCGCCATAGATGGTGTCCAGGCTTTTGGGGAAGCTCGAGGCGAGGCGCCACTTGACCTCGGGCATCGCCTGCGCGATGGCGGGCTTGGGGAAGCTCGACACGGCGACGGCGGCGGCTGCGCCGGTCGTCGCGGCGCCGGTCAGAAATTCACGACGTTTCATTGTTGGGATCCTCCCCGAATGGGAATGGTGAGAGGGCCCGATTATAGCGCCAATGGGAGGCAAAGCAACCGGCAGGGCTACTCGGCCGCCTGCATGTCCTTGTTTTTTCCGAAGTTTTCCGTGTCTAGCACTTTCCAGCCACCGGGACCGAATGCCTCGAGCGGCCTAAAGCGCGCCTTGTAGGACATCTTGCGGCTTTCGGCGATCCAATAGCCCAGATAGACGTAAGGCAGGTTCCGCCTGCGGGTTTCCTCGATCAGCCAAAGGATCATGCAGGTTCCCAGGCTCATCGCCGCGAGGTCTGGATCGAAGAAGCTGTAGACGGCGGACAGGCCGTCGCTCATGCGATCGGTCAGGCAGACCGCCACCAGCCGGCCGCCCGGCTCGCGGAATTCGACCAGGAAGGTGTCGATCGGGCTGTCCTCGACCATCGAGCGGTAATCGTAGAATCCCATCAGCGCCATGTCGCCGCCGGAATGGCGCGAGTCCTGATAGCGCGAGAACAGGCGGTACTGCTCGGCGGTGGCGCGGGCCGGCACCTCGCGGGCCTCGAGGTGGCTGTTGGCGCGCCACACCCGCCGCATGGCGCGCGCCGGCTCGAATTCATCCGCGACGATGCGCACCGGGATGCAGGCGTTGCAGCCCGGGCAGGCGGGTGTATAGGCGATCGAGTGGCTGCGGCGGAATCCGGCGCGAGACAGCGCCTCGTGCAGAATCTCGGCATCGGGTCCGGCCAACTCGGTGACGATCTTCCGCTCCAGGCGGCCGGCCACATAGGGGCAGGGCAGGGGCGCCGTGGTGAAGAAGAAGTGCGGCCGCTTCAACGGGATGTGATCCATGCTCGCGCACTCGCTCCGGCTGTTCGGCGGCGCGCGGTCCGAAATCCGCGCGCCTCGTCGTCAATATGGTGCAGCCGCCGGAACGTCACCAGCGGTCAAGCCCAACCTCCCCCATCCGGCGGTAGACGCATGACGACAGTGCCGGAAGCCCAGTCGTGCAGCGTGCGCCGCCGTGGATTGAACAGCGCGACCAGCAGCACCAAAAAACCCGTCACCATGATCGAGACGTAGAAAACCACCGTCATCACCAGTGCCTGAACCAAGCTGGGCCGCGGCGACTCATCGATCATATTGACCACCCGCAGACCGAACAGCCGCATACCCAGGGTGGACGATCGCGGCCCGCCGATCAACAGGCTGTGATAGAGGAGCGGCACCGCCGCGGTCGCCGCCGCCTGAAGTGGTGCCGCCAGGCCGAAGGTGATGATGGTCAACAGGCCGGTGCCCAGCCAGACGACCACCACCACCGTTCCGACGATCAGGACGTCGACGAAGTAGGCGGCCATCCGCCGCAGCGGCACCGCTTCATAGTATTGCGGCTGCACCAATGGGTCGGGGACGTGGGAACCGACCGACCAGGGTGTATCGGGCATGGCATCCTCCGAATGGGTGCCGCCGCGCCTAGCGCCTGACGCCAGCCGGCGCGAGTTGCGGAACGATGTTGATCGGCGGCGGCGCCGTCGGGATGGCCGCCGGCGCGGCCGGCAGGGCGGCGGCGGCGTCCGC
>JADFZP010000563.1 GCA_015232485.1 Alphaproteobacteria bacterium | reverse complement strand
GTTTAGTTAGCGCCTATGGGATCAAGTCCGGCCATGACGAGTGGAGAGGATGGGCGACGGGGCGCCGGATCGGCTTGCCAAGCTGGCCGGGTGACCGACGCCGCCACCTCACCCCTTCAAGGGGCCGACTTCCGCACGCCGCCGCACAACCGTGGCAGAGACAGCGTGAACGTGCTGCCCATACCTGGGACACTGTCCACCGTCGCTTCGCCGCCGTGCAGGCGGGCGATCTCGCGCACCATGAAGAGGCCCAGGCCCATTCCGGCCGGGCCGCTGTCGCGGCCGCCGCGGAAATAGCGTTCGAAAACGCTTGACTGATCCTGGGGTGCTATGCCCGCGCCCGAATCGATCACCTGGATTGACGCCCGCCCGCCGGAGGGCGTGGCGCGTAGGATGATGGCGCCGCCCCGAGGGGAATACTTGACGGCGTTGTCCAGCAAATTGATCAGCGCGACCCGGATCAGAGCCGGGTCGGCTTCAATCGTCAGCCCCTCGGGCATCGGTTCCAAACCGATTCGGTGCCCGGGCGATTGCGGAACCAGGCTCAGCACGCTGTCCAAGAAGGGCATCAAATCGATGCGCTCGGCGAGGAACGGAAATTCGCCCGTCACCAAGGTCTCGCTTGCCAGCCACTGATCGAAAAGGGTTTGCAGGCGGCCGACCGCACGATTGATGGCGTTCCACGAATCCTCGTCGGGCGTCGCGCCCTGGGCCGCGATCAGTTCCATCAACTGGGACTTGCTTTTGATGACCGCCAGGGGATTGCGAAACTCGTGCGACACCAACTCGGCGAACTGCTTGTAGCGGGCCAGCGCCGCCCGTTCGCGCTCCAGCGCGTCGTCGGCCCGTTCGCGTTGCCGCACGGCATCGGCGGTCGCATCCCGCAATTGGCTCACGCTGAGCCTGAGACGGCGGTTGATGCGCAGGATGTGGGCGGCAATGGCGGCCGCGACCATGATCAAAAGGATCGCCGTCGCCAAGTAGGGATAAAGCCAGGCGTAATCGGGCTTGCGCGCGGGGTCGTAGAAGAAGTCGTCGAGCGGCCGGGCTTTGCTGGTCAGGCCAAGGCGGGCGAAGGTTTCGGCGATGAAGCGCCAGCGCCCCGGGTTGGTGTGGCCCAATTGGATGACGTCGGCGTCGATCATCCTGGCGAGCACCTTCGCCTCGAATCGCAGGTGTTCGCGGGTCTTGTTCTGTGTGTTGTAGTGATCAAGGATCAGATCGATGATTTCATCGGGGTGGGCCAGCGCGTAGTCCCAACCCTTCAGCGACGCCTCGCGGAACGCCGCCACCATCTTGGGTTTGGTCCGCGCCAGATCGTGGCGGGTGAACAAGACATCGCCGTAGAAATCCATGCCGTAAGTTTGTGGCGTGAAAACAGTGAACGGCACGCCACGTTGGCTCAGCAGATACGGGTAGTTCGACAGGTAGTCGGTGAGCGCGGCGACACGGCCCATCGCCAGATCGTCGATATCGGCAGGGGTGTTGGTGAACTGGATCTGCGAAAGCGGGATCCCCTCGGCGATGAACATCGCCTTCAAGTTGACGTTCTGAACGCCGTCCATAACCTGCACCGGCCCGGCGCCGACCAGATCGCTCAATTGCCTGTTCTCGCCGCGTGCCACCAGCACGCTGGGCGAATGTTGGAACACCGAGGCCAGCAGAAGCACGGGGCGCCCGGCCAGGTAATCGACCACCAGCCCTGAAATGTCGACGCCGAAATCGGCCGTGCCGTTCAGCACGTCGTCCTCCGCGTTGATGGTGGAACCACCTTCCTTCACGACGACGTCGAGACCGGCGTCTTTATAAAATCCCTTGTGAAGGGCCGCGTAATAGCCAGCGAATTGAAATTGATGCATCCACCGCAACTGAATGATCGCACGCTCGTTCGCCCGTGCCGCGGTGACTGGAATGAATAGCGCCAGAACGGCGACAAGCGTCACACCCCGCGTCCATCCCGCCTTCACGGCCAATTCCCCGGCGGCGGAGCGACATAGTCCAAGCCATCGGCGAAAAGGCCCAAACCAGCGCCGTCAATGAGGTTGGAGAGAACCACCTGCGACAGGATCGGATCGGCCACCACCCGCAAGTCAGGGGCGCCCGCATCGAACTGGGCGGAGTGCAGAGTCGTGCCGGGCACAGATTTCACCTGATTCAACCGGTCCGCCAAGCCAGCGGATGGGCTTTGGCAATGATTGTAGGGCGTCCTTGTCGGTCGGCGCCATCGCCGCCACCACGGGGTGAAGGTCATCATCGTTAAAGTGATCGCCACCAGCAACAATGACGCCAACCCCGCGGAATCGCCACGGAAAATTCAATGCACCGTACACTGCATGGAGGGGCGGCTGCAGGCCTGATTCGCGAGCCCCATCAATCGTTTGAAGCGGAAGTGGGCAGTGGGAATGGGCGTTGACATGGGCCAACCCGGGTCAATGGAATCAATCGCTTGCCGGTCAGTCGTGGACCCCGGTGGGCAGGCGCGCGGTCGTCACTTACGGAGCCCTCTGTGCCAACGCTTACGGCCGAAGGCCATGCGGGCTATACATACCGCACTCACACCGCCAACCGAGCGATGGCCGGAGCCGGGGGCAGCGGAACCGCATCCGGCGCTCGACCACGTGTCGCCTCCAGCCGTAAGCGTCCTCCCACGACTGCCTTCTCAGCGTAGCCGGGTCTGCGATGA
>JADFZP010000562.1 GCA_015232485.1 Alphaproteobacteria bacterium | reverse complement strand
TCCGCTTTCGTGCCCGAGTGGCCGCCAACTTGGATTCCGTGGAATGCTGAAGGTCCAAAGCGGCTTGCGCCTTCCGCTTGGCGGCGGCGGCCAGCTTGAGGGCCCGCTTGGCGTTGGCACCGGCGGCCAATGCGCGCTTCTCGGCTTCGTTGGCCTCGGCGATCAGCTTTTCGGCTGCCGCGATTTCGGCGGCAAGCTCCGCAGCCAGGGCCGCCTCATCATCCGGTGAGGATACCAGCTTTCTGAATGCCCCGTATCCCGCCGTGAAAACTACATCGGCCATCGACGCGACCTGGGAGGCCAATGTGGCGGCTTGTTGACCAGTCTTGGTCCGAGAGCGGGGAGTAGCCTTTGGATTGGCGGCATACATCCGATAGGCCCCATACCCGGCGGCGCATACGGTTCCCGCAAGCAATGCGGGCCCCCAAGCGCCGAGACCCAAGCCGATGCCGAGGCTCAGCCCCTTTCCGGAAAATATCGAGGAAAGCAGCTTGGTCCCGTTCGCGATTCCGGCCGAGGCAACAGTGACGGTTCCGGAGCCGACCCCGGTAAGGTGGGTGTAGGGGATGCCGATCTTGCCGAGAGCGACGCTGGTGGAGGAAGCCTTGGCGGCCCCGGAACTTATCCCGGAAACTTTGGAAGCCGGGGGGGCCAGCTTTACAGCGGCGGCGCCCGCAGATTTTCCTTTCGATGCACCAGCGCCGCCCCCGCTGAGATGGGCCAACTTGCGTATGGCGTCAGGTGAACTCATGCGGCGTCCTAACGCGTTGGGGGGCCATAATGACGGTTGGCGCAAAGAATACCGATAATCGAGAAGTATCCTATGGCGACGCCGCCAACAAGAGGGAATGTCGCGATGATTATGCTCCCGCGAGCATCATCGCGACATCCGCCATGCCTGTCCACGTGGGGCGCTCCTGACGGATACCGATGACGGATCAGGCCACCGGGACGGCGACCCTTGGAACGCCGGCCAGGATGCGGGCGCGCCACCTGTCATAGCTTTCGCCGCCGCCGCTCGGCTTGGGCTGGAACTGCTTCTGGCCGCGCAGACGCCGGTCGACCAGCGCGGGGGTCAGTTGGCCGTCGGCGTCGCGCAGCCAAGACTGGGTCTGCTTCAAATCGCCGACCCGGTTGCACCAGGCGAGCAGCAGGGCGCAGGGATTGGGGTCCCAGTCCAGGGGATCGAGGCAGCCGGGGCCGGTGGGGCGGTCGACCATGGCGTTCATCAGCGCCCACACCGAATCGGCGATCCTGGCGACCTGATCCTGGTCCATCCGGTCGATCAGGGCGCGCGCGGCCGGCGTGCCCAAGGCGTCGTTCAACTGCTCCAATTCCTGGGCGGTCAGCGGCTGGGGATCGGCGGCGCGCTGGGCGGCGTTCCATGTCACGCCGCGGGTCAGGACGCGCTGAACGGTCTCGGCGCTCATCGTTCCCCGGTCCCGCGCGTCGTTTAGGATTCGGGTCAGCACGGCGCGCGCCGCCGGGTTGACCCGCGCGTCGCCTTGCAGGGCGCCGAACGAAAGGCCGCTGTTGCCGGTGCTGAACGTGGCGCGGTAGCGATCCTCGGGCCGGCCCTCGGCGTTCGACACCACGGCCAAGGCGAAGGCGATCAAATTCTCGGGCGATGCGGCCATGACTTTCCCCCTCAACGGTTGAAGGAGAACGTAACCCGAACGAGCGCCCCCGGTCAAGCGCCGAAACTACTTTCGCGCGCGGGGATGCGCGTCGCCGTAGATGGTCATCAGGCGGGCCGAATCGACCTCGGTATAGCGTTGGGTGGTGCTGAGCGAGGCGTGGCCCAGCAACTCCTGGATGGTGCGCAGATCGCCGCCGCCGGCCAGCAGATGGGTGGCGAAGCTGTGGCGCAGGGCGTGTGGCGTGGCGGTGTCGGGCAGGCCGAGCAGGGCGCGCAAGGAGCGCATCTGGCGTTGCACCACGCCGGGATCGAGGCGCTTGCCGCGCGCCCCGAGAAACAGCGGCGAATCGGCGGCGCCCTTGTAGGGGCACAGCGCGGCATAGGCCGCCACCGCCTCGACGACCACCGGCAGCAGGGGCACCACCCGTTGCTTGCGGCCCTTGCCGGTGATGGTCATCGCCTCGCCGCGCGGCATGTCGCGGCGGTTCAGCGACAGCGCCTCGCCGAGTCGCAGGCCGCAGCCATACAGCAGCGTGAACAGCGCGGTGTCGCGCGCCGCCAGCCACGGCTCGTCCTGCAATTCGGCGGCGGTGGCCAGGGTCTCCAGCGCCTCGTCGGGCGCCAGCGGCTTGGGCACCGAACGCGGCGGGCGCGGCGAGCGCACCGCCGTCAAAGCCGGGTTGTGGACCTTTCCCCCCCGGTCGAGATAACGGAAGAAGCTGCGCAGCGACGACATGCAGCGCGCCAGGGAACTACGCGACACCCCGTCGCCGCTCCGCCGCGCCATGAAGGCGCGGAAATCGGCCGGACTCAGCGAGCCGAGCGCGGCCAGTCCGGGCTCCTCTCCCAGATGCTCGCGCAGGAAGGCGAGAAAACCCGCCAGATCGCGGGAATAGCCGTCCAGGGTGTGGGCCGAGGCGCGGCGCTCGTCGTCGAGCCAGCCGCGCCAGCCCTCGATGGCGTCGCGCAAGCCGGCATCGCCGGCGAAGGCGATCAGGCCGCCGACACCCACCGCCGCGCCGCCTGCTCGACCACGCGGGCCAGG
>JADFZP010000561.1 GCA_015232485.1 Alphaproteobacteria bacterium | reverse complement strand
CCTCGCCCCCCGACGCCGCGCCGCGCCGCTTCCGCTGGCGGCGCGACACGCACGAGGTGGCCCGCGCCGAAGGCCCCGAACGCATCGCCGCCGAATGGTGGCACGGCCCCGCCCCCGCGCCTCCCGAACTGCTGCGCGACTATTGGCGCGTCGAAGATTCCAACGGCCGCCGCTTCTGGCTGTTCCGCGACGGGCGGCGCTGGTTCCTGCACGGAGTTTTCGCGTGACCTACGCCGAACTCCAGGTCACCACCAATTTCACCTTCCTGCACGGCGCCTCGCATCCCGACGAGTTGGTGCTGACCGCCAAGGCGCTGGGCCACGCCGCCATCGCCATCACCGACCGCAACAGCTTGGCCGGCGTGGTGCGCGCCCATGACGCGGCGCGCCAGGCGGGGCTGCGGCTGGTGATCGGGGCGCGGCTCGATTTTCGCGACTGCCCCAGCTTGTTGTGCCTGCCCAACGACCGCGCCGCCTATGGACGGCTGTGCCGGCTGCTCACCTTGGGGCGTCGGCGGGCGCCCAAGGGGGAGTGCCATCTCAACCGCGCCGACCTCGCCGCGCTGGGCGACGGACAAAGCCTGATCGCCCTGGCGCCGGATCGACCAGACGATGATTTCGCAAGCTTTCTCAAAAGCATGGACGGCGATGTTCATCTCGCGGCGCAATGCCTGCTGCGCGGCGACGACGCCAAACGGCTGCATCTGCTGGCCGGGCTGGCGGCCGAATGCGGCACGCCGCTGGTCGCCACCAACGACGTCCATGCCCACGCCCCGGCCCGCCGGCCGCTGATGGACGTGCTGACCTGCATCCGCGAGCACTGCACCATCGACGCCGCCGGCTGGCGCCTGGAGGCCAACGCCGAGCGCCATCTGAAACCGCCCGCCGAGATGGCCCGCCTGTTCGCCGCCCATCCCGAGGCGGTGGCGCGCACCGTCGCCATCGCCGAGCGCTGCCGCTTCAGCCTCGACGAACTGCGCTACGAATACCCCGTCGAGTCCGCCTCGCCGCAGGCCGATTTGGAGCGCCTGACCGCCCAGGGCGCCGCCGGCCGCTGGCCCGAGGGCGT
Source organism: Alphaproteobacteria bacterium (assembly GCA_015232485.1). Lineage (GTDB taxonomy): Bacteria > Pseudomonadota > Alphaproteobacteria > Rhodospirillales > Magnetospirillaceae > JADFZP01. The sequence goes on along the minus strand of JADFZP010000561.1, from coordinate 1,623 downwards.
GCCCGCCAAGGTCCAGGCGCAGATCGCCCACGAGCTGCGCCTGATCGACCAGTTGGGCTACGCCCCCTATTTCCTGACCGTTCATGACATCGTCGCCTTCGCCCGCTCGCGCGGCATCCTGTGCCAGGGGCGCGGCTCGGCCGCCAATTCGGCGGTGTGCTTCTGCCTGGGCATCACGGCGGTCGATCCGGCCCGCTCGGATCTGTTGTTCGAGCGGTTCGTCTCGGCGGCCCGCGACGAGCCACCCGACATCGACGTCGATTTCGAGCACGAGCGCCGCGAGGAGGTCATCCAGTACATCTACCGCAAATGGGGCCGCGACCGCGCCGGCCTCGCCGCCACCGTCATCACCTGGCGCGGCCGCAGCGCCATGCGCGACGTGGGCAAGGCGCTGGGCCTGCCCGAGGACGTGCTGGCGGCGCTGTCGGGGAGCATGTGGGGAAGCAGCAACGAGCCGATGCGCGAGGCTCGGGCGCGCGAGGCCGGACTCGACCCCTCCGATCCCCGCCTCGCCTTGACCCTGACCCTGGCCGAGGAACTGAAGGGCTTTCCCCGCCATCTGTCGCAGCATGTCGGCGGCTTCGTGCTGACCCGCGGCCCGCTGTCCGAGATCGTGCCGATCGAGAACGCGGCGATGGCCGACCGCACCGTCATCCAATGGGACAAGGACGACCTCGACACCCTGGGCATCCTCAAGATCGACGTGCTCGCCCTGGGCATGCTGAGTTGCGTGCGCAAGGCCTTCGAACTGGTCACCGCCCATCACGGCCGCGACCTGACCCTGGCCGGCGTGCCCGCCGAGGACCCCGCCGTCTACGACATGCTGTGCAAGGCCGACTCGGTGGGCGTGTTCCAGGTCGAAAGCCGCGCCCAGATGACCATGCTGCCGCGCTTGCGGCCCCGCAACTTCCACGACCTCGTGGTCGAGGTGGCGATCGTCCGCCCCGGCCCCATCCAGGGCGACATGGTGCATCCCTATCTGCGACGGCGGATGGGCAAGGAGGCCGTCGACTATCCCTCGCCCGAACTGCGCCAAGTGCTGGAGAAGACCCTGGGCGTGCCGCTGTTCCAGGAGCAGGCGATGCGCATCGCCATGGTCGGCGCCGGCTTCTCGGCCGAGGACGCCGACCGGCTGCGCCGCGCCATGGCGGCCTTTCGCCGCCCGGGACTGATCGCGGGGTTCCGCGACAAGTTCATATCGGGAATGATCAAGAACGGATACGTCCTTGATTTCGCGACGAAATGCTTCGGCCAAATCGAGGGCTTCGGGCAGTATGGATTTCCCGAAAGCCACGCCGCCAGCTTCGCCATCCTGGTCTATGTCTCGGCTTGGCTGAAATGCCACTACCCGGCCGCCTTCGCCTGCGCGCTGCTCAATTCGCAGCCGATGGGCTTCTACGCCCCGGCCCAGATCGTGCGCGACGCCCGCGCCCACGGCGTCGAGGTGCGGCCGGTCTGCGTCAACGCCAGCCTGTGGGACAACCGGCTGGAGCCCCGTCCGGGCGGCAACCCCGCCCTGCGGCTGGGCTTCCGCCAGATCAAGGGCTGCGCCGAGGCCGACGCCGCCCGGCTGGTGGCGGCGCAGCCCTTCCGCGGCGTCCACGACGTGTGGCGGCGGGCCGG